>CAVKDW010000018.1:0-32902 GCA_963655075.1 Muribaculaceae bacterium
ACAATACCATTAGTGGCATCCAATAGCGTTAATCGTAAGGTGCCATAAACCTTCCCAGTATCGTTTAGTTTCCATATAAAATTCTTATACAAATGAAAACCTTCTTCATTATTGAAAAAACGGGTTGTAATCCCCGGTAAATCAATTAAACCTTGGTCTACATATAATGGTTTTCCTGTTTTCCCTAACCACCAAGCATCTGCTTCCTTCTTGGTCAAATAGCCATCCCAATCTGGTCTGTCTGGCAAACTATTATATGTATTGGTAAACAAAGATTTTGCTTCTTCATTTACCAAACCAGCCTCTCCCATGTCATAATTCATAGCATCTTTAGTAGACATTCCTTGTACAAAGTGACATTGATTCATAATAATTGCTTTTCCTTGCAATCCTCCAGCATCTGTTCCCAACAAGTTGCCAATGCTATCAAATATAGGTCTCTCTCCAGTTGGGTCTATGGCATTCACAAAGTTATTTCCGCACCAAGCATAGGGAGATATGGGATAGTAGTCCTCGCTATGGGGGTCCACGGTAGTGGTGCGGGCAAGGGCGGGATAGTACCAACGGGCATGTGAGTCGTACTCATCCAAGCCGTGCATCTCTACGAACTCTTTGCCGCCATACTTGTAAGGTTGCTCGTTGGCTACATAGTTCGTATTCCACGGCAGTCCGCTCGGGTAATATTGCATACGCTGAATGCACTCTTTGTAGTTGGCAGATGGATGTACATACGTTTCACGGACATTACCTAAATGGTCCTTGATATAGTAGAAATGGTAATGTTCTTCCTCGGTGTAATAACGGATATAACCTTCTGGATTATGTACAAACTCAACAGCATAATCTGTCCCTGCTGCGTTGCGTGTATGATAAACGCAATTGCGATGGAAAATATCATGGGTTGTGTAGTAGTTGGCAGTAGTGCCTAAGGGAAGTGTATTGCCAAGAGGAACAGTGGTAGTAACCTTGCGGGTGTAGTAGGAGGTGCGCAGCCGGTTGCCTGCCGCATCGTAGGTATGGATTATCTGATTGCCATTGGTAAACTGAATAGTATCCGGCAGATTGAGCAGGTTGTAACGAATAGCCGCAATGCTACGGTCCTTGTCGTAGCGGATATTGCCATTGGCATCGTAGGCAAAGTCATCACCCGAATCATTGGCATCCTGATAGCGTTTGCAATCATAGGTGAATGAGGGAACGCTGTAAGTATTCTCTACCTCTACGGCTTGGTTGCCTTGATATGTGACATGCAGCAAGTCCATAATGTCACGGTGGTCCCAACGGGTTAGCGCAGTGATATTGCCCTGTTTGTCGTAATCGAAATTCTCAGAGTAATAATAGTCGTTCCACTCTCCATTGAGAATGCTATAGTTATCCTTGAGGCGATTGAGTTTGTCGTAGTAATAGATATAGCCGTTCGTTTGATTGCCATATGTCCACGTGGTGGCAGCGATATTGCCATTGTAGCAGGCGCGCATGGTATGGTATTCGTCCTGTGGGCAATCAGTGGTATAATAATAGTTTTGCCTATAACCCGTAGAGCGTAATTGTGTGAGTTGGTTGCGGATATTATAGTCAAAGCAGATGCTGTCTATGGCATCGTGGATGGCGCGTTTGCGCACCCTTCCCTGTTCGTCATAAGAGAAAGACTGGAGTACGACAGGGGCTTCGTTGTTGTAAATGTAGGTGGTAGTCAGCAGGTGATTGGCGTGGTCATAGGTGTAGTGATAGTGCTCGTCTATCTGCACGCCGTTGGATGTGGATTGAGAAGTCCATGTGTCCACGACATTGTCGGATAGATTGTAGGCGGTCTTCGTAATATCGTAACCGCCAAGGTGGTTAGACGACAATCGTTCTATCTCACGCCCTCGGTAGTCATAGTAATAAATGGTGGACGAATAGTCTCCAGAACCGTCTAAATAGTAGGTGCGTGTACCCGTGAGCAACCCCTTGCCTTTGGAGCATCGAGAAGTGCCGGATACAGGGATATATTCAAAATGGGTGCGAATACTATCCGGTAGGAGTGTGAGAAAATCGTAGTTATCGTAGTAATTTACCGTAAGCAGACGCGTGGGGTGTATATGGTAGAAACCGCGTGAATAGCCAGTGTTCATCATGGGATAGTTCATATTACCCGTAGAGAACCGCTCAATGACATACCAATTGCGGAAACTATCTATATTGCCTTGATGGTCGTTGCTTTTCGCCTTGATTTCAGCAGTATAAACCAATCGCCGCAGATAGTCGTACTTGTAAGATGTCCAATAGGTGCCTCGTGCACGTTGATTGCCATCTTGGGAAAGGACAAGGCAGTTAGTTTTGTCATAAACCATAAGTATTGGATCGCATCCGGGCAGTCGTTTGTAGATGAGATTGCCACGCTCGTCGTAGCGATAGATGTATGCATATTGCACCAATGGTGTGGCATTATCGCTGTATGTGCCATTGGAGAGTGCGTCGGCGGCTAATGGAGGAAGGACGAAGGCTAGTTGTCCGAGAAGATTATAGACATAGTAGGTATCGGCATTGTCACCGTACCGCTCCATTATGGTTTGCCCTTGTTGCGATGTGTAGATAGTGCGATATTTGCCATCTTCATCGGTGACTCGCTGCACCAACAATGCAGAATCCGGATAATACCCATTGCAACACAAGGCACCTGTAGAGGTAACACTAAACCGTCTGACTTCATCACGCCGGTTACTTCGCAACGACAGGGCTTGCATACAGCTGCCCATATCTTTGCCGGCCTGACGTACCCCGATGGGTTCGTTGTGTACGGCATTATTGCTCCATGTGGCGGTGCTGTACAAGGTCTCGATATAGGGCTTAGAATCACCCGAGAAGAATTGCGTGGCATTCCCCTTGAATGTAGTGGGGGTGAGGTAGGACATCTCTACTGCAATAGGCAGCCATTGGTGTGTAGGGCGATTGTAGCAGTCGTATTCGGTGAGGATAGCGGTATTGTGCTTTTCGGGAGTGTTGTGATAGACGATATTCATATAGGGACGGTACATAACATCATAGTAGTCGCGTTGCACATATGCCAATGAGGGATCGCGTAATATGGCAGCCGTGTCAATAACAGATAGTGAAACCAAAGGAATGATGCGCTGAATATAATTCTGCCCATTGGCGTACAAAGCGGGGGGAAGGATATTGCACCCTGACAAACGGTCGGTTAGCCGTCCTACAGAATTTTCCTGTGTCTCTCCCCCTTTCGTAGACGCAAAATACCCACTCCAACAACCTGTGCAGAAGTGCGATATTCCTTGATAATCAAACTCTAAACTCCTGCGTTGTGCAGAGTAGAAAGAATAACCAGGGACAGACCTATTCGGTGCAAATAAGGCATCGCTGTTTTGCAGCCATCCATAAGCAAGAGAATCGCGCGTAATACCCTTGTTATCCCGAAGTACCAATATTGTTCCATTCTCATTGGGCAACAGCAATGTCGTTTGATGAAGCACAAGACAAGTATTCGGTTCTATGTTGTATAGGTCATGAAAATCTGTCCATCCTTCCAGTCTTGATTGTTCATCACTAACCTCATTATACGGATATAAATCTCCATACGCAACAACAATAACGCTATTCGGTGGAATAATAGTGTGAGCGGGGAATGTAAAAGTCTGTGCAGGGGAGAGCGTTTGCAGGGTCCAACCGCTGATATCTGCGATCTCTTCATGCGCATTGTACAATTCAATGAACTCACCAAAATTATGTGGCGTTATAGTGGTATCTTCGTTGTACGGTGTATCATATAACACCTCAGTGATTGCCACAAAATCTGTGGAATGACATGTCAACATGCAAAGCACCAAACAAATCCATAAAAAGAAAAAGCGTTTCATAATACTATCAAGCTACTACGGATTTATTAAGTGATAATCAAGATATTGCAAGATGCGTTTGCCTCGTCCATTCGGCTCATAGATTTCCTGTAACCGTCCAAAATCATCATAGAGGTATTGGACGGTATATCCCATTGGGTCGGTGATGGAAGTAACGCCCACCAAAGGCTTGTATCTCATCTTTGTGATATGGCATTGCGGAAGACGGTTGGCAATAGCAGTCAGCATACTAAGATTGGCGGGTGCATCTTCCTGCGTCAATTGCCGCAGACGCTGTGCGCCCACGATTGCCACCACATCAGCATAGGAAGCATTCACAATTATAGCAACAGGATAAGAGCCACGATAGGACCACAGATAGGTGGTGGTGATGTTCGCTATATGGTCAGTATGTTCTACAATTTGGTTGACAACAGAATCGTAGGTGTAAGAATCTGTCTGCTGCCAAGATAGGGACGAGGTCATCGGTAAGCCATCGGACGGTATCGGCAACGTGTAGCGGGCAATGACGCGATAAAAATTGTCGTAGTCGTAGCGATAGGCATCAATGATATAGCCGTGCTTGGTAGTGACACAAGATGTGACTTTGTTGGAGGATGGCAGATAAGTAAAATGCTGCGTAATGGTATCGCCAATGGCATCCAATGTGGTGTGCGTGACAGGCATGTGGACATTCAATGCCGTAGAATAATAAGATGCATTGGCATAGGTGTAGGAGTGAAAGGTATTGACCTTGTCACCCGTAGTGGTTTGGTTTACTAAACGCTTGTTGTAGGGAATGACACGATACTTGACAATACCCAAATTCTTGTAGGGATACACAGTGCCTCCGTGTATATTGTCTATATAACCAATACCCACCTCACGGAAGTCTGCTGTGGAGAAGATTGCTCCCGTGATAGTGCCCACTCCGGATTCCTCGCGAATGTCATAGGTGTAGGTTGTTGTCTTGTGTTCATCAGTGTATTCCTGTTTGGAGACAAGGTGCCCGCGCCGATATGCCTGCGATGTCAGTTGCAGCATATCGGCAGGGACCTGAGTACCATAGTCAGTGTCATCCATATCGGCACAGCCCAAATCGGCGGAAGTGGCATAGCAATACTCCGTCAGGTTTGCAGGGCGGACAAATGTTTTGCCATCCCCCTTACCGGATACTGTGGCCTCAACCACTCGTGAATATTCGATATGGCTACCTCCATTAAGCGTAAACGGCAACCCATTGGAACGTAGCATAAGCAGATCCGGAGCCTCTATGATAAAGTCCGTAGCACCTGAAACCAAACTCTTCTTATACACATACGGATAGGAAGATGCATACCGTGGAGGATATGTCAGCACTCCGCTAGATGTTCTATCGGCATTCACATACTGATACTCTTTGATTAGCATATCATTTGTGCCGGATTGGTAGGTGATCCGTTTGATGCGTACACCACCGACATTGGCGGCTTGCTTATCACCAATAACCACCTCATTATCCTTTGTTTCAGAAACAGAGACAGGTATGCGTCCATAGTCGCTCTCCTGTTGGTTGAATATATATCGGTAAAGACTACACTCGCCCTCATCCTCCACATCATTCAATGTACCGCGAGGGTTGAGCAATGCAAATTTGTAAGTCCCCTCCCCGTAACAGGATGCAGAAATCGTGACAGGGGAGAAACACGTGGTGGTATCTATAAAGCAGCTAAATATCTCCACATTGTTGCGAGTGACAACGAGTTTGGGACGAGAGGGGGATGGATAGTCACTATTGGCATGCCAATCTCCCACACAATGCAACAAATCTTTGGTATAATCATTGTAGTAGTATCGGGACATATCAATGGTTATTGTTTGTCCACTGCCAATTCGCTTGGTGACTGACAATGATTCTTGCTTCTCTTTGCCACAGAGGTCAAAACTATCCACAACCTCGGTAACAGGTTCATACTTGACAGAAAAGTTATCTTCTTTGTGCGCGGTCTGCCCCAACTCGCCCCATTGAGAGAAGTCATGCGGTTCCCAATCAAAGGTACTCGTCAGTCCCGACGGATAAGTGATGGCATAGAGCATTTCCTCCGCTGCCGTGGAACGTGAAGCATAGCGGTTGCCCCCTTTGTCGTTGGAAAGTCCAACAGGATAGAGGCCCAGGTAAGTCTTCTTCTCAAACCACCCTGTGGATTGCGGAGCATAGTAGCCCCAATGGTCACGCCTGTCATCGTTGACATACAAAGCAGGTTGTGCACTACTTGGATTGTATCTGAAATGATAGCGTTGCTGCGTACCGGAAGAACCTTGCTGTATTACTTCCGTCAGTTTGGCACGGTTGTCATTTCCCGAATAAACAAACTTACAGCGTTGCAGCAATGCATTCTGTTCTGTCAAGGAATAGACGGAAATGCTGTCTAACCGCGGTGATACAGAAACACCGGCAGGCATCGTGTAGTGAAACCGGACACGACACAGCGCGGTTTCTATTTCGTTTAATAATTGATGACAGGTTGTGTCTTGTTTGGTTGTTTTAGGGTAAGAATAGTAACTATCCACATCATGATGTACAACAGGGTCTTTCCTGATGCATTGCGCAAAAGCGTACAGATGAGGTTGGGAATGACATTGTTTGAAAGGTGAGTAGCGGAAAACAACAGAATCTCGCGCATGAGAGCAGATGGAAGTGAGCCACCACGCCGAGTTGTAGCGAGTAGTCCGCTCTTGTATTGTACTCCAATCGGTAATTCCCTGCCCCACACCGACTTTGAAAGGATACAACTGCTGCTCTACGGCTCCGAAAGAATAGGTGTAGCCGTTGGCATCTTCTATCTGATAAAGTCTATCATTTTTGCACGTGATACGGCAGCCTTGATTGGATTGCATATGGGAAACTTCTGTACCCACAAAAGCACCCGACAATCCTTGAACACTGAAAACATAATTGTCGGGCGAGGTGTCGAAATGACCGTCATCATAAAGAGGACCATAGTGCTCTATCCAGCGGGTAATCTCAAATTCATCTGCCGTTTTCGGCTCTTGTAAATGTGTAGGATTATCTTTCCCGTTGTGGTTCTTGGTAACACTAATGAAATCCAGGAAATGATTGAGTGAAGACCACTTGAAAGAACGCAGGTTATCATATCCTGCTATATTGTAGTCACTCAGTTCGTCGGGATAACCCCGTACTATTCGACTGATGACTCCGCCGACATTGAGCGTCCAACCAAGACCTACCAAGCCACATTCATCGGTAACCTTGATGCCGCCACCATGATAACTGAGCGAGATAGGGACTCGGATGTCGTTTTGTGTGACGGTGTAGATGGGTATGCTGATATTGACCGTACCTGTATATAAATCAACCGGAACTTCAGAGAAAGATCCCAATGACTGCGCCTCTGCTGATGGCGGTTTGACCTGCATCTTGGTGTCTATAGCAGATATGAGCGGATCTGTTGAGGATGACTGTGCATAAACACACATACCAAATAAGCATAATACACCCCATAGCCCGATATGGTAAACCATAAACCAAAATCTGTGTTTCACGTTGTATAGATTTTATAATGGTCGCATGTATGTTGTGGCATACTATAGTCGGAACAGTTAGTCCACAAACACAATCGCGTGCAAAGATAATACACTTTTTTGACATATGTATACCGCAAAGCAGAAAAGTGAAATAACGAATGCTTAACGCTTCCATATTGCCCGCAGTATCACGTCGGCAAGGGTGTGTCGGAACACTCCCGACAAGGCAGTAAACCACTTTATTACTCATAGCAGGCATTTTTTTCAAAATAGTTCGTTATATATCCTGTTTTGGTGTTGGATAAGGAATTGTCCGTTGTATAGGATTTTTTTGGGGGGGTGGTGGCATCAGCGAAGATGTTTTTAATATTTGTTATGCGGTTAGGGATAACGGCAGAGGTCAGTCCTTATGTTGATTCTGTTCGTTGAAGATGGTTAGGAGTGTTTAGTGGTGGTGTTATCGGTTGGCAGTGCGATGAGGTTGAGGTTGGCATCGAGTCCCCATGCGACGGTGTCCGGGACGAGTGTTGGTGAGAAAATACTCTTGTTGGTTTCGACGCCATTGTAATATAGTCCTCCTATATGTAACAGTGAGGGAAAGATATTCATTGTTGATATCTGTTTGGTATGGTTATGACGCAGAGTCGTATCTGCCTCCGGATGTTGCTGACGGAACTCGGGTGACATCCATACGAATAGTGGCACATGGTATTCCCATACACTTCCTCCGAAACTGCCATGCATGAGCATATTTCTGTCGTCATCGAGTAAGTTTTCGCCATGGTCTCCTACATAGATGAGTAGGCATGGCCGTCGGGTTTGTTCAAGTTGTCTGATGACACGTTCTATCACATAGTCGGTATAGCATATAGCGTTGTCATAGGAGTTGACGAACACTTCTCGCAGTTCATTGATGACCTTTTTGTCAGCAAACAGTCGTCCGCTCTCCGGGTTCATATCGTGTATAATACTGCGCATGTCCATCTCTTTCATATCGGGCTGGAAGATGCTATAGTCATCCGGGTAGCGTGATGAGTATTTGAAGTGGCATCCGAGAGTATGTAAGACGACCAATTGGTTACGTTGTTTGGTCTGTAGTGTTAAGAATTCCTGTAGTGGTTGCAGTAGCACGGTGTCCACATAGTTCCGTTCGAGTTGTTGGTGCGGTTGGTAGTATCGGTAGTCACATGTAGCGGATATGCGTTGTAGGAACGTGTTTCCGAAACTCTGGTCTGCTATCCATGCTGTCTGGTATCCTCCTTCGGCGAAAGCCTCGACGAGTGATTTCTGTTTGTAGTAGTCTGTGGCATTATGTGGCGTGGCGGGTGATAGCATATACGGTACGGACACGGTGGTTAGGTTAGCGATAGTAAAACAGCTGTCAAAGGATATGAGTTGGTTTGCCCGCTGCATCATGTATGGAGATGTGGGTCGTTGGTAACCATTTATCTGCCAGTTACTATATCGTGATGTCTCACCTATCATGAGTACGATGAGTTCGTCTTGTGCGGGCTTAGGAGCGATACCAAAATGGAACTGTTCGACTTGGTCTGCTTGTTGCTGTACGTCTGCCCGTATGGATAGTATATGGTAGGTAGCGAGGACTACATTGACCGGAGTTATCTTCTCTACGCCTACCCACGCGGATGTACGTTCGTCTTCCATATTGATAGGCAGCCATCGTAGCGGGTGTTTGGAGAAGTGCAATCCGGTGCAGCATATAACATACCATATAACGATGATGGCTGCGGTGGATAGCCGTATGCGTTTGGGGAGTATATATTCGTTTTTGATAAAACGATGTACGAGTAAGAAGTAGGCAGTCCATACAGATAGCGCGATGAGCAGGACAAACCAGTACGTAGTGATTAGTTCCATGAGTTCTCCTTTTTCGGCTTTGAAGCATGAGAACACAAACATAAGCGATGTAGTTGCTTGGTTGAGGGTCATGTGTACCAACTCTACCCCGTTAGGTATGAATGTCAGGCATGCGACATAGAAGAACGTGCGTCGTTTGAGCACACTAAGTCCGAAAGCATATATTCCCAATCCGGATATCAGGTATATGATCCGCATGCCTATGCTTGATAAGTCGCATGCCAAGAAAGTACCCAGTAGTATAGGTAGGAGCAAGTAAATCAATAGTATGGAGAATACTATTGTCTCGTGTTTGCTCATTGTTTTTGTGTGAGTATGTTCTGTTGTGTTGTGACGTTTAGTGTCCATGTAGTATTGAGTCGTAGTGGTTTATTCTGCGGTATGTGTCCAGCGGGGAAGTTGAATAGTACCGGGTAGTCATATTCTGCTACTGCCTGCTGTATGGTTTGCAGGACGGAGCACCCCATAGATGTATCGTCATCACAATCTGTCATCTGTCCGACGACCAGTCCACCAAGTCGTTGTAGCACGCCACTCATCTTGAGATTTTGCATCATCCTATCTATGTGATAGTGGTGTTCGGCTATCTCTTCTATAAAAAGTATTGTCGGCACAGTCTGTTGGTCAATTATTCGATGGAGGGCATAAGGTGTGGCTTGCAGGCCATATAGCACGGAGAGATTTCCTCCTATGAGTTTCCCTGTGACTTTTCCTATGCGTTGCAGTGGATGTGTTGGTATGTCATAGTGCATCTTTTCTCCGCAGAGTGCGAGTCGTAGCAAGTGTAGTGCAGGGTCATCATCCGGCAGTGTGGCTATATACTTGCACATAGACGCATGCAGTGTGGGTATCTGTTTTAGTGCGAGTATGTTATGCAGGATTGTTATATCAGAGAATCCGACGAGTAGTGGTCGTCTGGTGCTACCAGGTAAGGAGTCCGGTACATGTATCTTGTCAGCAATCTGTTGCAGTCCATATCCCCCCCGACTACAGAGAATGATGTCGTTGTTTGTATCTGCAAGTGCGTTGTTGATATCTGTTATTCTGTTCGCTGCCGTTCCTGCAAATCGTCCGTCTTGGTCATAGGCGTGTGGTGCGATCGTCACAGTATATCCCCACAGTTTCAGTCGTTCTGCCGCTCCATTGATGAGTGTCTTGTCGATGCTTCCAGATGGTGATATGATGTGTATCCGTTTCATTGTCAGAACAGGCTGAGTTGTTCGTCTATTGGTTTACTATCTTCCGGCACTTCGTTGGTGATAGTAAATGGCACGTCTATGAGGTTGTTTTCGTCGTTTGCGTTATCTTCGTTGTCAGCGTTGTCTTCGTTGTTGTCCTCGTCTGTTGGTTGTGGTTCCGGTGTTATATCTTCTATCCGTGCTATGTCGAGTGTAGAGAAGCGTTTCCCTTTGGCTTTTGGTGATTTCACATCGATGAAATCGGACATTTGTATCTCCAATTGTTGTTTTGTCTGGTCGGAGAATATGATGCGTAGTATGGGCTGTTCCCGGTCGGTGAGTATTACCATACGGCTATCGCTATTTTCTCCGAGCATGTTTTGTGGTTTGGCTTGTGCATCCAGTTGGAAGCGTTTACCATAGTAATATCCGAGTTCTGCGTTCCACATGGCGAGTGTCCATATCTTGTCGGGATTGAACTTCTCTATACGCCATATATTCTGTCCGAAGTGCGCAGTCAGTTCGAATGTTGTGGTATAGTATTCGCCTGAATTTGTGATGACGAGTACTCTATCCCCTTCGAGGAACTCGCCGAGGTATGTCCCTTGTCCGTCATAGTTAATACGCAGCACGTCCGGGTCGAACCACACCTTGCGACCTCCGAGTGTAGAGTGTCCTTTCTGTTTGAGAGTGATGGATTTTATCTCATACTTAGTAAGCACATTCCCGCGTGCGTTCCGGTTCTTAACTGCCAGTTCGCTGAGATCTTTGGTGACCTCCATTTTCTTGAGATGTAGGGCGGGTTTGAGTTGCACCTTTATGACTTCTGCTTCTCCGTTTGGGTTGGCTGTGAAATACATGACTCGCGATCCGGGTTTGCCCTGTGTGAGGTCATACTCTTTGTCTCGTGCTATTCCTGTGACTGCGAAGCGTTTCATGTAGTAGATGCCTTTCTTGCCATCTCGATAAATAGCATTGTATATCGTTCGCTGGTCGTTTTTTCGGAAGATGTCGATATGGAGTATATCTGTTCCGACGAATATCTTCTCAGCGACTTTGACAATCTTGTATTTACCATCCTTATGGAAGATGATCACGTCATCTATGTCGGAACAGTTGCACAGGAACTCATCTTTCTTGAGTCCTGTTCCGATAAATCCTTCTGTTCGGTTGATATACAGTTTCTCATTGGCTTCGACTACTGTTTTGATATTGATATTGGCAAAGTTCCGCACTTCTGTACGTCTTGGGTATCGTGCTCCGTATTTCTCTTTGAGTGCGAGGAACCAGTCAATGGTGTAGTTGGTTATATGGTTCAGGTTTTTTATTGTCTCTTTGATTTTCTTATCGAGGTCTCGCATGAGTTCATCGGCTTTTTTTGAGTCGAAGCGTGTTATACGTATCATTCGTATCTCGAAGAGTTTCTCTATATCTTCTCGTCGTACTTCGCGTATGAGTTTGGCTTTGAATGGTTCGAGTGCCTTGTCCACGAAAGCAATCAGTTTGTCTTTGTTCGGTGCATTTTCGTACCCCTCTTCTTTGTAAATTCGATTCTCTATGAATATTTTCTCAAGCGAGGTATAGAAGTACTGTTCTTCCAACTCGTTCTTTTGTATTTGCAGTTCCCATTTGAGCAGTTCCCGTGTGTTGTCTGTACTAAGTCGTAGCAGTTGGCTGACATTGGTGAATATAGGCTTTCGTTTCTGCACTACGCAGCAGTTGGGTGATATATTCACCTCGCAATCTGTGAATGCATATAGTGCATCGATCGCTTTGTCCGAAGAACTGCCGGGTGCCAGTTGTACCACGATTTTGGCTTCCTCTGCGGTGAAATCGTCCACTTTTCGCACTTTTATCTTACCTTTTTGGTTGGCACGGAGTATGGTTTCTATTATCTTGGTTGTTGTTGTGCCATAGGGTATCTCGGTGATGATGAGTGTACGGTTGTCATCGGCTTTTTGTATTTTTGCCCGAATCCGAATGACGCCTCCTCGTTCTCCGTCGTTATACCGGCTGACATCTATCTCTCCTCCTGTTGGGAAGTCCGGATAGAGTTGGAATGTCTCTCCGCGCAGGTATGCGAGTGATGCGTCGCACAGTTCGTTGAAGTTATGTGGTAGTATCTTGGAGTTGAGTCCTACGGCTATCCCCTCGACTCCTTGTGCCAGTAGCAATGGGAACTTGACAGGTAGGTGTATAGGTTCTTTCTTTCGCCCGTCGTAGGACAGCATCCACTCGGTAGTCTTAGGGTTGAAGACGGTATCGAGTGCGAACTTGCTTAATCTGGCTTCTATATAACGTGGTGCGGCTGCTCCGTCGCCTGTGAGTATGTTTCCCCAGTTCCCTTGGCAGTCTATAAGCAGGTCTTTCTGTCCGAGTTGTACGAGTGCGTCGCCTATACTGGCATCTCCGTGCGGGTGATACTGCATCGTCTGTCCGACGATATTTGCAACCTTGTTGTACTTTCCGTCGTCCACCCCTTTCATGGCATGCAGAATACGGCGCTGTACAGGTTTGAGTCCATCTTCGATAGCGGGTACTGCCCGTTCGAGGATGACGTAGGAAGCATAGTCCAAGAACCAATCTTGGTACATGCCGGTAAGATGTTGTTTGATAGCGTCGTTAAATTCTGCCATGGTTGTTGTTTTGGATTGTTTTGTCGTTACTACGCACTAAAGAGCGAAAGGTAATCCTTCCGCCACCTCCTTTGTTCTCTATGTGGTATAGTGAACGGCTTGAAGGTCAGCCTTGCTTGTTTTAGTCAACGTATTTGTTGATAAGGATAAAAGAAAGGATACCTATTACCTCTAATACGATGGAGGTTGCTAATAAGGCATTTGTTTGTACACCGCAATAATATACTACGCAGCAAACAACGCCGCACAGCACGAGGATAGTCCCCAGGTATTTCAATAAAGTTTTCATATTATGAGTTATTTGTATCGTTGAGGCTGCAAAGTTATAAAAAAATATGCAGTTGTACAACAACTATGTCTTTTTTGCTCCTTTCCATTGATTGTTTCTTTCTGCTCAAGATCGGCTTATCTTCTGCTCAAGTGCTGCACAAAAATTGTCGTACAAGAAGGTGCGTGTTACTTGGGTGTTGTGGTTGTTTGCCAAGTGATATAGTCATCGATCGTTTGCTGATGTGAGGAGAGTCGTTGCAGGTTCGTGGTGGTAATGCATATATAGTTTACATTATTGGCCGTTAGGAAGTCTGTCAACCCCGTATTTTTCTGCAGCAGTCCTGCATACCATTCGGCGTCAGCAAGTGTCTCGAACCCTGTTATCTGCAATGCAGAGGTGTTGGTAGAGAACAGTGGTATGGCTTTCAGGTCGAAGTCTTTTATCATGAACTGTGAGAAGTTGAACAGTGCCACCTGATAGAGCAGTTGATTTAGTATTGATTCGTTGTGCGGTAGATAAAGCAGCAGTGCTGACTGTTCTATGGTCTCTGTAGTAAACTGTATGATGGAATCGGCTGTTTGTTCTTCGTTTTGTTCTGCTGCTCGTCTATCCTGCAGTGATGCCATGTCTCCTTCTGTTTGGCTCTCCATACCCTGTCCCATCATAGCCAGCATATTTTTAGCCATGGCTGCCAGTTCGTTATCCGGATATTGTGTTACCATGTCCTGCAGTTGCGTGATGAATGCCTCTTGTCCGTCTGTCTTTGCTACGGCTATTGCATTAAGGAATAGGAAGCGTGGCATGAGTGGTGAGAGCGGGTAGTTACTCTCTGCATACGTCTTGTTTGCTTTGACCGCCGCATAATCGCTATGGGTATAGGCGTTGTATGTCTGTTCGTATAATGAGTCTTGTTCGACGGCCATGTGCCTTAGCCGGTCGAAGTAGTCAGGCTGTGCGACAATTTTAGCCTCGTTAGATTCCGGGAAGAGCGTGCATATCGTCTGTTTGTAGTGCAGTGCGTCATCGTCCCGTTGTTCTTTGAGGGCTGTCAGATATTGCATATAGTACAGGTCGAGCATTCGTTCGTCACGTGGGAAACGTCTGCAGAACTCACGGAATGTCTCGTCGCTCATTTCTCGATCGCCCACCTTATCGCGATAGATATATATCATGTTGTACAGTGCATCTGCTATCGCCTTGTTGGATTGTTGGAAGTCTTGGTCTGTGCGTGGTATTTGTTGCAGGTAATACTCGGGTGTGTGGTTATCTGTCACGACGGGTGATTGTGTTATACGAGTGGTGTCTGCGCCGATAGAATCGGTGGGTGCATCGTTGTACATCTCCTCTTGCGGCGTATAGGATGAGGCTTTGCTCAGTCGTCTCCAGTTATCTTCCAGTTGTCTATTTCCCCACTGTGTTCGGAATCCCTGTTTACCACTTCGCATCAGTTGTGTGTTGTAGAAGTACCATGCGGCCTTTGTTCCTCCTGCTCCGAGCATATTGCTTGTGTTCACCGATCGTGGTCCGCTATCGTTACGTGCATCTCGTTCTGCTTGTTCGGCTTTCTCTCGTTCAAGTTCTTCGGCTCGTATGAGGCGTGCGATAATCGTATCAACGACGACACGTTGTTCTTCGGGAGTGAGCATTGCCAGTCGTTGTAGGGAGTCTTGTAGTTGCACCGTAGAATATTCGACGACAAGTTCATCCAGTGTTTCGGAACGTCGTTGGATACGTGCGTACTGTTCGTTGTCAGCAGATATTATTTGCGCAGCCTCCTTGTAGCATGGGCTCGCCTGTATGTAGTTGCGTTGTTCGTAGTAGATGTCGCCTGCTACGATTAGGATGGCGGCTTTATCGAGTCCGTTTTGTGTGCTTTTCTCAATTGCCAATTGGTAGTTTTGTAGTGCATGAGAAGTATCTTTTTTAGCGAGATAGACGTTACCGATGGCTCCATATATACGGTCGAGTTTATCTTTGTTCTTGTCTTGTCGAGCCATCTTTGTCAGGTCTTTGATGGCAGTGTGTGTGTGTTCTTCAAGTTGTGCTTTTTGCAGTCTGGCGTTAAAGTCCATGTCATTAGATGGTTGCATCTTAAGCACTTTGTCATAGGCTTGTCGTGCTGCGGTTCTGTCGCCAAGTTGTTGGTATATTTGTCCCAGCACATATTGAAACCGTGGTCTGTTGCCCTTTCTATCTTCGTTTGGTAGGGCGATCTTGATAAATGGAATAGCCTCTTTGTATTGTTTATTTTTGAGTTGTATATCTGCTGTCACTGCAGCATACAGTGGTGCATGTTTGCGGCTGAGGTTATCGATCTGCACTTTGTTTAGGACTTCTTCGGCTTCGTACATCCACCCCATCTCTCCGTATGCACGTGCAGTCCAGAGTTGGCATTGTGCCACCATATCTTTGTCATACGAGTAGTGTCGTGCTATATAATTGAAGGTGCTAACGCTACCCAGGAAGTCTCCTTTGTGGAACTCTGCTTTGGCGAGTAGTAGCCATGCGTTGCCCATTTGGTTGTTGAATTCTTCCTGTTGTAGCCATGCTTGGTATTTGGGGTCTTTTTTCTTCTTTGGGTCTATCTTTGGTCGCGCTTTTATGCTATGTAGTTTTATGCACTTGCGACATTTCTCGATAGTCTTATCCATCTGCGCTGTTGATGCCTGGGCGGCTTTGTGATCGGAGACCGGGTAGAGGTTCAGTATAGTGGAATAGTCATCTTCGTTGTTCTGACGTATTGTTGCCTCGCCTTCGATGAATGATACATTGCCATTGAAATAGATATTGTACTTCGTTTTCATTTGGTGATAACTCCGCGTTGTCCATGTGTTCTTTTGTGTGGAGCAAGCAGTCATCAGCCCGAGAAAAGCAAATGAGAATAGTATGTATATGCTGTTTCGTTTCACTACTATATGCTTGTGACGGTTACTTGTTCAGTCCTTTTACGTGTGAAGGTGCGGGAATAAAGTCTTTGAGATAGAAAGGCTCGAAGTACGCCATCTGTTTGATATCCAAGTGTTGGGCGCTTGATCGTTCTGCCAATATGCCCATGTGTTGTGCTTGAGGTATGATATTCTCGATAAAATGGGCGTTTTCAGAGTGGATGATATCCCTACATTTGTCTGCTCCGTCCCCAAAGAAATAGACAGGGTGGTGCTGTAGTTGTCCAGCAAACGTGTTTGCATCAACAACCACAGCAGATATATCGGTCATACGCTGTACATTGTTTGTATCGTAGAGTGCCGTGTACACCTCCATGCGTCGCGCATCAATCATGGGGCATAAGTACGTGTTTGCGAGGTCGTCTTTGGTTCCTTGTATCTGCGCAAGAGCTTCTATGCTGAGCAACTGAAGTGTGTCAACGGGTATAAGAGGGATATTGAGCCCATAGCATATACCTTTAGCCGTACTTGTCCCTATACGTAGTCCGGTATAACTACCAGGTCCTTGTGACAATGCGACGGCATCGAAAGAGATGTGCTGGTGTTGTGCCACAGTCATCAGTTCCTGGATGTATACAGGTAAGTCGTGTGCATGGTTGGTGGCAGTGGCGGCAGATTGGCGATAATCTATTGCCACCCCGTCCATGGTGATAGCGGCAGAACAGCAGTACGTGGATGTATCGATATTAAGTATCGTCATGGTTTTGTTGTGCTCATTAGCAGCGCAAAGGTACGATAATTTTTGCTAAGCAGAAAATATTTTGTAACTTTGCACTTGAAAACTCTGTGCTTGTATGGATATTGTCGTTTTTACCGGTGCCGGTATTTCTGCCGAGAGTGGTTTAGGTACTTTCCGCGGCAGTGGTGGTATGTGGTCAAAGTACCGTATAGAGGACGTGTGTACGCATGAGGCGTGGTTACGTAATCCCCAGTTATGTGTTGACTTCTATAATCTGCGTCGCAAAGAGGCTTTATCTGCTCAACCTAATGCGGCTCATGAGGCCATTACACGGTTGCAGCGTACGTTGCCATCAACGCATATCATCACGCAGAATATTGACGATTTGCACGAGCGTTCAGGCAGTACGGATGTGTTGCATTTGCATGGTGATATCACCAAGTTACGTTCTGAGAATGATGAGACCGCCATAGTGCCGTTGGAAGGTTGGGAGCAGCATTATGGGGACAGATATGCTGATGGTTCGTTGTTGCGTCCTTATGTCGTTTTTTTCGGAGAGAATGTTCCTAATTTTGCTCCCGCTTGTACCATAGTTTCGCAGGCTGACATCATGGTCGTTGTCGGTACATCGCTGAATGTGTATCCCGCTGCGTCATTGTTGGAGTATGTGCCGATGACATCGGAGATATATGTTGTTGATCCCGGATTGCCAGAGTTTGGTATATACAGGGAGAGGGTACATCATATACAAGAGAAAGCATCGGTGGGTGTACCATTGTTGGTGGATATGCTGATAGAGAGGGTGTGACATTGAGTGTGCCCGGTGTGAACAGGTACCAGGTATAAAAATTACAGGTCAGTTGTATATATTGGAGAAATGTCGTACATTTGCACCCCTAAAGATTAAAGGGTAAGGGATATATGATATACAAGATTACTTTCTCATGTGATGAGGTTGACAATTTCCGTCGTGTTTTTGAGGCGGATAGTGATGCTACGTTTTTAGCGTTACACAAGGCTATTTTGGCGAGTGTGGGTTATCCAGATGACCAGATGACTTCCTTCTTTATGTGCAATGAGCGTTGGGAGAAAGAGCAAGAAGTGACATTGGTAGAGATGGGTAATAACTTTGAGTATGATAATATGGTGATGGAGAGCACGCGTTTGAGCGACCTGCTGGAAAATCAGGGGCAACGTTTAATCTATGTGTTTGATCCTATGTTTGAGCGTTACTTTTTTGGTAACCTGACAGAGATATTACCGGGTGTATGTCAGGAGGTGACGTGCATAGAGTCTAAGGGGGCTGCCCCAAAGCAGTTGCAGACAGAAGATATGGGAGATATGTCTGCGTCCAAGAATGGCAAGGAGGAACTAGGATTGGATGAGGATTTCTATGGTGACACCCAGTTTGATGAGGGTGATTTAGACTCGGATAGTTTTCAGGATTTGAGTTTCGAAGACGGTTCGATGTTCTGATGTCTACATTGCTGGTCATATTGGGACCAACAGGTGTGGGTAAGACAGAGGTGAGTTTGCGCTTAGCCAAAGAATATGGGTGTCCTATTGTGAGTGCGGACTCGCGTCAGATATATCGTGATTTGCCTATTGGCACGGCCGCCCCTACGGCGGAGGAACAGCGTGAGGTGACGCACTATTTTGTGGGTTGTAAGTCACTAACGGAGACGTATAGTGCCGGTCAGTATGGGCGCGATTGTAGAGCGTTATTGGACAGGTTGTTTGCTGATTATGGTACAGTGGTTATGGTGGGTGGCAGTATGATGTATGTGGATGCGGTGCTACATGGGTTAGACGATATACCCAGCGTGCCCAGTTTTGTGCGTGAGTCTGTCCGTGAGTCGTATCGGCAAGGAGGTCTTGAATGGTTGCAATCAGAGGTGATGCGGTTGGATCCTGTGTATTGGTCGGAGGTCGATAGGCTCAACCCGCAACGTTTGATGCGTTGTGTAGAGGTCTGTCGTGTTAGTGGGCAGCCGTATTCATCGTTTCGCAGAAGTGGTCTGCCTAAAGGGCGAATGGCTTCTTTAGGTTTTGATGTGCGGGAGATGCTGATAGAGCGTTCACGCGGGGAGTTATATGCCCGCATCAATAGTCGTGTAGATAAGATGATGGAGGCAGGATTATTGGATGAGGCAAAGCGGGCGTTTGATATATTAGGGATATCCTTAGAGCCGCAGCCCGAAAATATATCAGAAGTATTGCCTAATAGTATAAACACAGTAGGTTATAGAGAGTTGTTGCACTATTTCCGTCATAAATGGTCGTTAGAGCAAGCTATTGAGATGATAAAACAGAACAGTCGTCACTATGCCAAGCGTCAGATGACATGGTGGCGTCAGAAGCAGAATAAGATATGATGAAAAGGCATGTGATACTATGTTTGACTATGGTCTTTGTTGCCATCGGTTGCCAAAAAGTGACAGTAGATTTTTCGTACTCACCCACTGAGCCTAAAGCAGGTGAGACTGTTGTATTTACGAATAACAGCAGTGCAGGAGAAAAGTGGGAGTGGGACTTCGGTGATAATAGTACCTCTACCACGAAGAACCCGCGCAAAGTGTATAAGAAACCCGGCACGTACCTTGTCACGTTGCGTGTGGATAGTGCCAACAACAAGAAGTGCAGCCATTCTATCACGGTGTATGACACCATCCCCACTTTTGTGTGCTCGAGTGATAGTATCACACATTATACAGATGTGACATTAACGGCTAACATCTACAATCCTTTTTCATACACACTGTCTTATCAATGGTCATTACCCGCATCATGTGTATTGGTGTCAGGAAGTTTGACAGATAAGTCAATCGTTGTCTATTTCACATCATATGGGACAGATGAGGAAGTGCGTCTAATCATTAAGCAAGGAGAAAAAAAGTATGACGTACTTCGGTCGTTGCACATATACCAGACATACGCTCCAGCAGTGCTGATGTTGTTGGAAGATGGTACGATGATGCGTCAACGTCTGATAGGAGATCGTCAGGATAAGGTGTCAGTAGATGTGTCGGATGAGGACAGGGCGTTGTTGGCAGCTGTTTGTGATACATTGATAACATACAATGGTAGGTCGTTCTCCACTGTGGATTTGTCGGGTATGGTTGGTAAGGAGGTGAAGCGTATACAGGTAGATAAGATGGCACAGAAATGGTATTTCGTTGCAGAAGACGGTTTGTCCGTAGCAAGTATTGACGGTAAGAATGTGGTTTCGATTGATACGCTGGCAACCGGTGCGATATATGTGGATAATTCGCGTAACAGTTTATATTGGGGAACAAAAGGTGGTTTGAAGGTGATGTCGTTAGTTAAGAGTATGGACAACTCGTTCTCCACTACACCCCAGACGCTCAATGAAGAGGTCGATATAGTTCGTATAGCTATCAATAATAATTTGCAGTAATATGCAGCCAGAGTATATCTTTGAGACCAGTTGGGAGGTATGCAATCGTGTTGGTGGTATCTATGCTGTCCTCTCAACGCGTGCAGCATCGATGCAGAAAGAGCACAAGGATAAGGTGGTCTTCTGGGGTCCAGACTTAGGGGTTCAGTCAGATGTTTACTTCAAAGAGAGTAAGACCGTGTTACGTGGTTGGCGTCCAGAGGGTGTGCGTGTAGGCAGGTGGCAGGTGCCAGGGAAACCTATTGCCGTGTTGCTGAGATGGGATACGTTATGGTCGCAGAAAGATATTATCTATAGACATTTCTGGGAACGGTATGGGGTGCAGAGTCATGCAGATTACGGTGATTATGACGAGTCTTGTTTGTTTGCCTATGCCGTTGGTCAGATGGTAGAGAATCTCTATAGACATTTGGGTATGCCCACAGCAGTGATGCATTGTAACGAGTGGCAGACTGCTTTTACGATACTTTATATCAAGGAACATTGTCCTCAGATAGGTACTCTCTTTACCACCCATGCTACAGGTATTGGTCGTTCTATTGCGGGTAATGGCAAGCCACTGTACGACTATTTCGAGGGCTATCACGGAGATCAGATGGCTCAGGAGTTAAATATGGTGAGTAAACATTCGGCTGAGAAGACGGTAGCGCATGAGTGCGACTGTTTCACGACGGTGAGTGATGTGACGGCTCGCGAGTGCAAGCAGTTATTAGACAAGCCTGTAGATATCGTGACTCCCAATGGTTTTGATCAGCGTTTTGTGCCCAAGGGAGAAGCCATAGAGGCTTCCCGCAAGCGTGCGAGACAGGCTTTAGTCACTTACGCGATATCTCGTGGAGCAGAAGGAAAGGTAACTGACAAGTTGATCGGGACGTCAGGAAGGCTGGAGTGGAAGAATAAGGGTATTGATGTTTTTTTAGAGTCTATAGAGTGTTTGGGACGAGATGAGCGGTTGCAGGCAACGACCAAGAGAAAAGTGTTGGTCTTTGTGATGATACCTTATTTAGATAAGCCAGACTACACCATAGGCAATGTGCGCGTAGTGTTTGTACCGACATATTTGAATGGTAATGATGGCGTATTGAATATGTCGTACTATGAATTGTTGGTTGGTTTGGATTTAACCATCTTTCCGAGTTACTATGAGCCGTGGGGTTACACACCGTTGGAAAGCATTGCTTTTCATGTTCCTACCATTACGACCAGCCTTAGTGGTTTTGGGATGTGGTGCAAAGGGCATGGTGTAGAGACGATAGACAAAGGAGTGGCTGTAGTGGAACGTACTGATAGTAATAGGGCGGATGTGGTAACCAACATTGTGCATATCCTATTCTATTATTTAGGGCTGGGGTCAAAGGCTGTGACGGTCATACGTGAAGCGGCGTGGGAGTTATCCAAGCAGGCAGACTGGAAGCATTTCTATGCCTATTATCATAAGGCATACGCGATTGCATTAGAGCGTTCGACAAGGCGCATTGCTAATCCGTCCAAAGATCAGGGGGTGATGGAATAGATAGGCGTATTGGTCATATAGGACACAAGAAAGTGGACAGGTGCGCTCTCAAGTGTGGCTTGGTAATTATGAATTGAGAATTGTGAATAGGGATAATCAGAGAAAGGAGGCTGTTTAACGATGTTAGGCAGCCTCTATTGTAGGTGTGTATTATGTTGTGGTATATAGTCTTAGTCTACCAGTTGACTACGAACCCTGCGTGTACGTTGATACCTGCTTGGGCGAAGTACCATGCCACGGCGGTGCCATCGGTGTAGTAGGAGCAGTCGCTACCACCGTTGTTAGCATATTTGGCGTTGAAGATATTGTTGAGTTGGCATAGCAGGCGTATCTGCGGCACATTGGTCTTGTGGCACCACGTGTTCATCGGCAGTTGGTACTGTATATTGACATTGGTGGTGGTGTAGGCTTTGAGCATGGCGTTCACGTCCTGCACGTTATTCAGGTACTGACGACCGGTGATATTGGTCTGTACGGTAGCCAAGAACCCTGCTATGTCGAAAGTGAACAGCGACATGGCGGTGATGCTTGGTGACATAGCGATGGTGGTCTCTTTGAGCGATATTTCCTGTTCTTCGTAGTAGTTGCTGTCATCGCGGTCGTAGATAGCCCGTACGTCTGTGTAGTTGAGAATCTTATTGCGTGATAGAACGAAGTTGCCATCCCAACGGAACCAGTCGAGTATCTTGACTCCGGCGGTGAGTTCGATACCCATGCGGTAGGAATCTTTGACGTTGACTGTGCTGGCGGCACCTACATCGTTGTACCGTCCGGTAAGCACCAGTTGGTTGTCGTAGTCCATAAAATAGAAGTTTGCTCCCACCGTGACACGCGGGTGCGCATAGGTATAGCCCAGTTCATAGTCGTAGAGTGTTTCTGGTGATGGCAGTCCTGAGTACTTGCCCGTAGCGGCATCGTAGGTCACGTTCTCCTTGTAGTTATTGCGACTCGGTTCACGGTTCGCCATTGCGAAAGAGCCATAGAGCAGGTGCCCGTGGTTCTGATAGGTCAGTCCCGCCTTGGGGTTGAAGAAGTGGTAGTTGATGGTCAGTGGCAGGTCCTCGAGGTCTTCGTCGTTGATTCCATTGCGGGTGTAGCGCACATAGCGGTATTGCAGGTCGGCATAGAGTGCGAAGGTCTCTTGCATGCGGTTGATGATACGCCAGTTGGCTTTAGCATAAGCATTGGCGTCCACCTTATTGGCATTGTTGCGATAGTACTCGTAGTTGACGGGGATAGTACCACCTACCACGCTATCTTGCAGTGAATTGAGTGTTCCGTAGTGCGCTCCGATATAATCATTGGCTGCAGCACCCAACTGCACATCCACGGGCTCGGAGATATATTTCGCTGAGAAGATGGCACCAAAGAAATGGTTGTTGAGGTACTTACGGTAGAGCCCGAGCGACTTGACTTTATTCCCCAGCGAGTCGTAGCGGTTCGGCAGTCCCCAGTAGGACAGTTTCTTTGCTTTGTACTGCTCGTAGTACCCACCGCCGTGCGTGTAGTGGAGTGTGGCGTTGAGGCTCCAATTGGTTGTAATACGATGACAGGCAGATAGTTGTGCATGCTGTTGTGCATAGTTATCGGTCTGGTTGTCGTAGTAGCGGGTGTTGCCTTGTGCGTCGGTATATTCGCCTGCGGGGTTGTATCGGCGGTCTGCTCCGTCAACGCCATAAGCGGTATTGTAGTCCACGCCTTCCCATCCCATGCCGGTCTTCTCTTTGCCTCCGAAGAAACGTGCCACGACCTTAGTCTTGTTGCCGTACCAGCCGAGGTCGCCATAGTACGAATAGAGGTCGGAGTTGGTACGGTAGAGAAAGCCGTCGGAGTTCACTTTGCTGAAGCGCGCGTTTGCCCGCCAGTGGTTCGGCAGCGCGATATGTGCCGATACCATCTCACGAAAGGTGTTGTACATACCGCCGTTGAATGCCAGGGTATAGTGGCTCACGGTGTCGTTATCGCCCGTCTGCATATTGAGCGAAGCACCGAAAGAGGCCGAGCCGTTGGTGGAGGTGCCTACGCCGCGCTGGACGTCGATGCTTGACATTGAGGCAGCCATGTCGGTCATGTTCACCCAGAAAACCGTCTGGCTCTCTTGGTCGTTGAGCGGCACATCGTTCACCGTCATGTTGATACGTGTGTGGTCTGTACCCCGCACACGGAAATAGGTGTATCCGATACCCAGACCATCGTCACTGGTCACCTGCAATGCCGGCACGGTGGAGAGCAGATACGGCAGGTTCTGTCCCGTGTTCTCGCGGTTGAGTTGCCCGTTAGCGATGACCTTGTGGTTGGTAGTGGATTGTTGTACTCGTTGTGCAACGACCTGAATCTCATCCAGTTGTCGGTCTTGCACAATCATTAACGTGTCGGCAGCATAGCCTTGTATGCCGCCCATGAGTAGTGTTGCGTATCCGCAGCATACTCGCAAAAAGAAGTTGTTAGTTTTCATTTCCCTCTACAGAATTACCTGTGCAGGTTCTACGGGTTTTATCTCAGCCTTGTTGGCACCCCGAACGAATCTGAACGAATGTTCTATTTTAGTGAGTTATCTTACAGTCGATAGACGAATGTCACCATCCATCCCCACTCATTGAGTCGCTGGGTAGGGATGACAGGTGTGCGGAACAGATTATTCAGTCCGAAGTCGTATCCCGACTGCAGGCGGTATCTGTCCCATTCCATACCGCCTCCTATACCAAACTGGATATTGGTGCGGTATAGTTGTTTGTCTATATATCGGTCGTGATTAGTGGTGGCTATGCCTTGTTCTTGCAACCATCGGGTGGTGAGTGCGGAGGTGTTGTTGGTAAGGATGTCGTAGTTAGTCAGACCTATCTGCAGTTGCGGTCCGGCGTAGAAGAACATCCTCAGCTGCTTCCATAACGTGATGTTGTAGTAAGCGCGCACGGGTATAGTGAGTTGCAGTTGCACGATGTCGTGGCGCAGTATCTCTATCTGCGAACTCTCGGCATCCATCGACCGCCAGTGCTGGTTCTGATAGCCATAGGTCAACGTGGCGAGGACACCTGTCTGGATGCTGAAATGGTACGGCAAGAGAAAATCCACAGTACCGCCGATACGCAGGCCATGCAGATACATTGAGACGGTATCGTTCTCCCGCTGTTGCCATTGTACGAAACCTGTCTCCAGACGCCATTCGGTGCCGAACTTATACACTTCGGCTGCTTGTTTGCGTGTCGGGTCAAAGAAGTCGGGTTCTGCCGTCTGCAGGTCGGGTTGTCGCGATGTGCTTTGTGCATTTCCCCACCCTACGCATACGCACAGGAGGAGGACTGTGCAAGGTATTCTGAATATGTTCGTTGCCATAGTTCTCATACGCTAATTCGCCGACAAAGGTACTATTTTTCTCCTGAACATACAATTCTCCTTTTGAAAATCCCATATTTGTCTCTTTGTTTTCTATTCGCATTATTGTGTTGTTCAATTGTCAACTCGACTGTGTATTTTTATTTTTGTGGATGTAAGTTAGTGTAAATAGTTGTACATATTGAAAATAAACCGTAATTTTGCAGGTTGTAAGTTCGTTATTTATCCGTAATAATAAAGATACAAGTTATGATGACTATTGACAAGTACAGTTTCGCAGGTAAGAAAGCGATTGTTCGTGTGGACTTTAATGTTCCGCTTGACGAGAATGGTAATATCACAGATGATACTCGTATACGTGGTGCGTTACCCACTCTGAAGCATATTTTAGACCAAGGTGGTGCATTGATTATCATGTCCCACATGGGTAAGCCTAAGGGTAAGGTCGTTGCGAAATACAGTCTGAAGCAGATTGTGGCTGCTGTGAGCAAGGCTTTGGGTGTTCCTGTTCAATTTGCCGTTGACTGTGCCAAGGCTAAAGAGCAGGCCGATGCGCTGAAAGCCGGTGAGGTTTTGCTGTTAGAGAACTTGCGTTTCTATGCAGAGGAAGAGGGTAAGCCAGTAGATATAGAGAAAGAGGATCCTGCTTATGAAACTGCCAAGAAAGAGATGAAGTCTCGTCAGAAGGACTTTGCCAAGACTTTGGCAAGTTACGCAGACTGCTATGTTAACGATGCGTTTGGTACGGCACACCGCAAGCATGCCTCTACTGCTGTTATCGCTGATTATTTTGATGCAGACAACAAGATGTTGGGCTATCTGATGGAGAAAGAAGTGCAGGCAGTGGATAACATCTTATCGAATATTAAGCATCCGTTTACCGCTATCATGGGAGGTTCAAAGGTGTCTACCAAGATTGGTATCATTGAGAATCTGATGAATAAGGTAGATAATCTCATCTTGTGTGGCGGTATGACTTACACTTTTGCTAAGGCTCAGGGTGGTCACATTGGCAACTCTATCTGCGAGGATGATAAGTTGGATTTAGCTTTAGACATCATCGCACAAGCCAAAGCGAAGGGTGTGAACTTGGTGTTAGGGACCGATTCTGTTGCAGCGGATGCTTTCTCCAATGATGCTCATACGCAGATCTGCCCGAGCAATGCTATTCCAGAAGGTTGGGAGGGCATGGATGCAGGACCTGAGAGTCGTAAGGCTTTCGCCAAGGCCATTGAAGGTGCTAAGACTATTCTGTGGAATGGTCCTGCGGGTGTTTTTGAGTTTGACAACTTCACCGGTGGTAGCAAAGCTATTGCAGAGGCTATTGCCAAAGCCACAGATGCCGGTGCATATAGTTTGATTGGTGGAGGTGATAGTGTTGCTTGTGTGAACAAGTTTGGCATGGCAGATCGTGTAAGTTACATTTCTACCGGTGGTGGTGCTCTGTTAGAGGCTATTGAGGGCAAGGTTCTTCCGGGTGTTGCAGCAATTAAAGGAGAGTAATATGGATATCACAGGAAAGATTATTCAAGTGTTGCCTTTGCAGAAAGGCGTTGGCAAGACTTCTGGTAAAGAGTGGCAACTACAGTCCTACGTGTTGGAGACTCAAGAACAGTATCCTCGCAAGGTATGTTTTGAGATATTTGGTGAAGATCGTATCAAGAGTAATCCTTGTAATTTGGATGATATTGTCACGGTATCTTTTGATTTAGAGAGTCGTGAGTTTAATGGTCGTTGGTACACTTCTGTTCGTGCATGGCGTGTACAGCAAGGTGCGGCAGAGGCGGTTAGTGGCGGTGATTCGTCAGCATCTGTTCCGTCTGCTGCTACTCCATCGGCTCCTCAGGCTAATGTTCAGAGTTTTGACTCTGTAGCCGGCAGTGATGAGAGTTCCGATTTGCCATTCTGATGAGGCGTCGAACAGGTCTGATAGTAGCCTTACTTCTTCTAACGGCGGGCTGTGTGTTATGTGGTCTGCGTTGGAAGGCTTGGTTTGCTAATCCATCGGAGCCAGAATGGACAGGTGACACGATAGTTGGTCATCGGTTTTTGACTTTTGCAGACGATAGTGTGCGCTTGTGTATGCAACGTGACACACTATCGTTTGTTTTGTTTGGTGATATTCATAATTCGATGCGAGACAGCGATTTCACCGCTATTTCTGTTCGTCATCCCGATGTACTGTTTTATGCTCAGTTGGGCGATTGGATGGAGCGTCCCTATTTCTGCTATGAACAGGGTGTGTATCACTCTCTGCGCGGTACACGTTTTGATTCGCTGCCTGTGTTGGCAGTGCCCGGTAACCATGAATACCGCAAAGGTGTTATCAAGCGTTTGCCGGGGCATTGGAAAGAGATGTTTGTCAATCCTGATAATGGTCCCCGTCGTTTCAAGGGAACAACGTATTATGTAGATTTTCCGATGTTGCGTTTTATTGCGATCGATACGGATGGTTTGCAGCGTTTATCGGACTACTCTCAGGTTAATTTCTGGGTGAAACAGGTCTTGGGAACGGCAGGTAATCGTTATACGGTGGTGATGATGCATCACCCAGTATATAGCAGTGCTCGTGGTCGTCAGAACCCTTTGGTGTGGTTGAGTTTCACGAGGGCTTTGCAGCATGCGGATGTAGTATTCTCTGGTCATGATCATAACTATGCCCGCAGGACAGTGAAACATCATGCAGCGATACTACGTGATGTGAAGCCAACTGTTTATATTGTGACTAACTCTTCAACCAAGCGTTACGAGAACAAGACAAATGTCACCTATGATTGTGCATCTTCCGGTCGCGCTGTTTATGAGGTAGTACATGTCACTCCACAGGAGATGTGCGTACGTACTTATTTTGTGGATAACGGGGAGATGCTGGACGAGATTTTGTTGTCTCGTTAGGCGAGTTTTTATGTCCTTTTTTATGCAGTTTTTGTAGGGCTTTCTTTCTGCTCAAGATCGGCTTATCTTCCGCTCAAGTGCTGCTCAAATTTTTCATGAGTAAATAGCCCATAGGAGAGGTGGGGTTTGTGTGTTGTTTGGGAGGTGTTGTGTGCTCAGTCAAACACCTCTATCAGAACATCTATTGACTTGGGTGAGGAGAAGTCTTCTATGTGTTCCTCATAGTAGGCGCATAGGTCTCGAAGTTGTTGTTGGCGCTGTTGTCTATTGGCAGGAAGGATAGTCCATTCCATGTGTTCTGTTTCGTCAATACCTATTCCAAGAAAGTTGGCGTAGTCTTTGAGGAATTGGATGTGTATGTTCTCAATGTTCTCTCTCCCATCTAATGTTTTTATGACACTACATAGCCAAGTGAACAGAGCCCTGTCTTCAAGGGGGTGCTTTAGTGTTTTGTAGAGTATTTCTGTGATGAACATCGCCACGCATTGTCGTTTCACGTCTGTAGTCAGTTGTTGCGGTACGTGTACGAGTGTGGCTGTCGTAAGTACTCCTAAACCATTCTTTGTTGCGTGAGAGATCGTTATCTCGACAATAGATAGTGGTGATAGGATGCCTCTGTACTTGTTTCCATAGACGATATACTGCATCCGTCCGTTCTCTGCTGTGTACAGGTGTGCGATGGAAACATTGTCTTTATACCTTGTCCAGGCGAGTACTATGGCTTGTGTTTTTGATGTCATATACAGAGGTGCTCGTCACAGGCATAGTCTAAGCACTATGGGTAGATGGTCTGAATATCCGTTCTGATAGCGGAAGCCAACGAATGTGCGTTTGGGTTTGAGTCCCAGGTATTTTTTATCCTCTTCCAGTAACCATTCCGGGGCAAAGACAGAGGCTGTAACATGGTGTTGCAGGGCATCGGACACGTAGAACTGGTCGAGGTATGACCATATACCATTGTATCGATGTGTGCCGTATGGCTGTTGTGACGTCGATGAGATGTTACACATCAGGTTATACATATTTGTTAAATCATCTTGTGGTTCGCCATTCATATCTCCCATCACGATGACGGCTGCATCGGGTTGGTTGTGTAGGATGCTATCTATCTGTGATTGTAGTACATGTTTTGCCGTTTTTCTTTTCCACTCTGTTTGTGCGGCACCTCCTCGTTGCGAGGGGAGATGACAGACGAATATATGCAATGTATCCTGCTGTCGGATGAGAGTTTGCGCATACAAGATGTCACGTGTATTGTCGTCGTGCAAATCAACATGTAATGGTTGACTGCGTAGAATAGACACTTGTGTGGAGTCATAGAGTAGCGCGACATCTATCCCTCGTTCGTCCGGGCTGTCGTAATGCACAAAGCGGTAGTTATACCGTTTCATTTTCCAACACAAGTCTCGTAAGCATCGTGTGTTCTCCACCTCACATAGCCCTACCATGCATGGAGTTTCCCATTTTCCTATGCCTACAAGTACTTGTGCTATATGGTCAATCTTGTTTTGGTAGCGCTGGTATGTCCAATGTCGATTGCCATCAGTTGTAAACTCTATATCGTCTTTAAGGCTGTCATGTTGGTTATCGAATAAGTTTTCGACATTGTATGACACTATCTGTAGTGTGTCGCATGCAAGGGTGGTGCATTGCCATCCGACAAGTAGGTATGCTATTATCCGTACTATTCTCACTGGAGCATTCTAATCGCTTTGTTGAGTGCTTGGATAAGGTAGTCTATCTCTTCGCGGGTGTTGTACATCGCCACAGATACGCGAAGCGTACCGGGTACCTGTAGGTAGTCAATCAGCGGCTCGGCGCAGTGATGTCCTGTCCGCACCGCCACTCCTTGGTGGTCAAGTAAGACACCTATATCGAAAGGATGTATGAGTTGTCCATCGCTACGTAGGACATTGAATGACACGGCTCCCGCCTTGGGTAATCCTGCGGCATAGAGTTGTATGCCCGGGATGTGGATAAGCTGCTGTTCGAGGTAGTTAGTCAATTGAGTCTCATGCTCTTCGACCTTCTCCATACTCGTGTTCTGCAGGTAGTCCAGTGCCTTTCCGAAAGCATAACTACCTATGAAATTAGGAGTTCCCGCTTCGAACTTATATGGAAGGGTGTTGTAGGTCGTTTTGTCGAAATGTACATGCTCAATCATCTCTCCTCCACCTTCAGCAGGAGGCAGTTGGTTGAGCCATTGTTCTTTACCATACAACACACCCAATCCCGTTGGTCCGTACATCTTGTGTGCGCTGCACACGAAGAAATCACAATCCAAGTCCCTGACATTGATAGGCATGTGTGGTGCGGACTGCGCTCCATCGATGCATACAGGCACTCCCATAGTATGAGCAATGCGGATAATGTCGCGTATGGGATTGATGATACCTAAGACATTGCTTACATGTGCAACGGACACGATACGAGTATGCTCATTCAGAAGGCTTTGGAAAGCGTCTATATTTAGCGATAAGTCTTGGCGCAGAGGAATGACTCGTAGTTTAGCCTTTTTGCGTTCACAGAGCATCTGCCATGGGACGATGTTTGAATGGTGCTCCAGTTGGCTGACGATAATCTCGTCTCCTTCATGTACAAAAGTTTCACCAAAACTGAAAGATAGCATATTGATACTGTCGGTTGTACCTTTCGTAAACACTATCTCGTTTGGAGAACTTGCCCCCAAGAACTCTACCACACGTTGGCGTGCATCTTCGTGATGTTGTGTTGCTACTTGACTGAGGTGGTGTACGCCACGATGGACATTAGCGTTCCAGTGTGTATATGCATCCATGATAGCATCTAACACTATCTGAGGCTTTTGTGTAGTGGCTGCATTATCAAGATATACAAGCTGATGTCCATTAACACACTCGCTCAATATAGGAAAATCCTTACGGTTCATGTTTACGTGGGTTACGGTTTATAATAACTATTCTCGAGCACGCTCTGTGCGTCTCCTTCAGCCATTAGTTGTTGAATTGTGACATCAGGATTATGACGCATGTAACTATCGACAATGCGCCAGCCTATCCAAGTCCCCAGCCGTCCAGGAGAATCCTGGCTGATCTCTGCTGTAAAGGGACCATCATTCATATAAGACGTAAGTACATTAGATTCTGTCTTAAACAGGTCACGCTTGTCCATCATCTTATTCCATATTGCTCTCTCAAAATGTTCGCACCACTCCCATTGTGTTTGGCTATACCCTATTATCTCATAGTTAGGTTCCATAGATAATAATTGCTGCAGTAGCCACATTTGTTTGCCGCGGTATATCATGTTATCAATAAGCCGATTATACCTGCTCGTATATGGCGTGTGTTGTGCAACAAAGATGCTCATTACGTCTGCGGCTATACAGTTTGGGCGCATAGTTTGTTTCTGATATTCATATACGACCTGATTGTAATAGGGATAATCACTGCCCAAGTACATATCAAGTCCGACACCTATCATATCATCGTAGTAAAACACAGAGGCATTGAAACCTGACACAAAGAGATACACAATAGGAATATCTGCTTGCGGGTACAAATAATGCATCCGTGTAAAGCCAATGTTTAACTTCTCCTGCAGGGGACTGATATCTGCAAAAGTCTCTTCTGTGCGCTTATTCGTTTGCACGAAACCCATTGTAGTATCCGTTAAGAAATGCACCAATTGTTCACAGAGAAACGCTGTGTCGTTATTATTGATGCCTAACACTCCTTCTACAAATAGGGGCATAAACTCTGCATAATCCATATATAGACGATTCACATCCTGTACAACACTATCTGTCCTCACCCCAAGCAACGCTTTGTCAAAGCGGACTATATCAACTTGCACAGCCTCTATCTGTTGCGGGAAATATCGTTGCGCCCTGTCGCAACCGATAAGCAACACCGAAAGCAATGATATACAACACAGTGATAATACCTTATATCTTGCCATCTTTTATCTCTAATATTCGATTACTTATCTCTGCCAACTCTTTGTCATGGGTCACTATCACAATCGTCTGTCCATACTGCTCACGCATCTGAAGCAGTAACTTATGTAGTTCCTTCTTATTCATCTCATCTAAACTGCCGCTCGGTTCATCCGCCAATATAACATCTGGAGACATCATCATTGCCCGCGCTGCGGCTACACGTTGCTTCTCTCCACCAGATAATTCATTAGGTTTATGTCCTAACCTATCTTGCAATCCCAGACTTGCAAGTAAATCAATAGCTCGCCTTTTTGCCTCGTTATAATCCATATGACCTATGAGCGCAGGCATCATCACATTCTCCAGCATATTGAACTCCGGCAACAACTGATGAAACTGAAAAATAAACCCAATATGCTTATTCCGGAACTCTGCCAATGCTTTCTCTCCTAATGCCCACACATCCACTCCATTGATGTACACACTTCCTGAGTCAGGACGCTCCAATGTGCCAATAATCTGCAATAATGTAGTCTTGCCCGCACCACTTTTGCCAACAATACTGACGATGTCTCCTTTCTCAACTGTCAAGTCAACTCCCTTCAGCACCTCCAATGTGCCAAAAGATTTATGCAAATCTCTTACCTCTATCATGTATAGTCTATACCTATCTTACACTTTTATTTATCCATTCTATAGCCGCTTCTATAATATCATCCTTATCTTCGGATACTAAAGTAACCTCATAATTAGGTTCTATCCCCCCTTCTATGTTCCTATACTCACGGTCAAACATCTTAACACTGGAGAAACGCACCAACCATCCATTAGGTAATTCATAACTCAATGGCATACCTCCTCCACCACCACTTTTTTTTT
>CAVKDW010000019.1:0-31294 GCA_963655075.1 Muribaculaceae bacterium
GTTGATATACGGTAGATATACGGTAGATATACGGTGGATACACGGTAGATAACCGAAAGAGAAAGCAACCACAACCGAGTCCATTACGAAATCTCATCTCGTCGAAGATTTGGTATATTGGAAAAGAATAGTTACTTTTGCAACGAAAATAGCAACAATTGAAAGATTGGAGATAACAATTTACTTAAAGTGACAACGATATGAAAAAGTCATTGCTTTGGATGGCATTGGTGCCATTCGCATTGTTTGCAAGGGAGAACCCTGTTGCTTTCTTGCAAGATCAAAAGAAGTTAGACATTGAGATAAACTACACAGAGGCAAGTCTATGCTCAATGGAAGAAGAGGCGTTTATTCCTTTCATCGAGAGTGAAACCGATGAGCATTGGAGCCAAATCTCAGGCAAATGGATGAGTAAGTTCACCTCCGAATGCAACGATGAGTTAGAAGGTCACAGTTTGCTTGTAGGAGCCTTTCCAAAAGCAGGATACAAGATTGTGGTGAACGTTGATCTCATCGACAAAAAAGGACGGTTCGTTGCTACTGTTCAGTTTGTGGAGAAAGAGACAGGGACTGTCATGGCAACTAAAGACATAGACGCCAAAGGAGGACACTTCGGAACCATCAACAACCTTATAGGGGACGGGCATGAGCATGCGGGAGAAGCCTTAGGCAAGTTCCTCGCAGTTTTTATTCGATAAGACCGGACGATTGGTAAGTAACTACACCACCCTCACAACGTCACTACCTCACCCTTACGCGGGATAGAGATACCGCGAAAACCGGCCTCATACAACCTGTCCTTATACGACTCCTGCGCATGAGGCTCACCATGGACGATGAAGGTGTGTTGCACCTGCTCGACATGCTGGCAACTCGTCAGGTATGTCAGCATCTCTTTGTAGTCACCATGACCCGAGAAACCCTCTATCTTCGTCACCTGGGCACGGATACGATGGTCATAACCAAAGATACTGATATAACGTAAAGACGTATTCTGCAACCGGGCACCTAACGAGGTCGGAGTACAATAACCCACTATCAGTATGGTCGTCGAGGGATCATCTATATGACTGGCCACATGATGCTTGATACGGCCTGCCTCCAACATACCGGAAGCAGAGATGATGATACAGGGCTCCGTACTATGATTCAACGCTTTCGACTCGTTGATATCTGTGATATAACGCAACGTGTTAAAGCCAAAAGGATCAGAATCAAAACGTAACGTGTCACGCACATGCTCATTCAACGTGGAAGCATACATGCGAAAAACATGAGTGGCATTCGTGGATAACGGAGAATCAACATACACAGGTATCCGCTCCAAACGACCATCATTGTACAACTGATTCAACACAAACACGATCTCCTGCGTCCTCCCCACAGAGAAAGAGGGAATCAACAACTTACCTCGCTTATATATACACGTGTCCTCCACCACTCCCAACAACTGCTCCTCCGTGACTAACGAATCATCATGCAGACTATCACCATACGTTGACTCACATATCAGATAATCACACTGAGGGAAAGGTTGAGGAGACTGCAATATATGACTATGCAACCGGCCCAAATCACCCGTATAAGCAATACGCTTCCACACACCTCCCTCACAAACATCTATCGAGATAACAGCAGAACCCAACATATGACCAGAGTTGGTAAAGCACACACGGACAGTATCATCCAAACGAAAGACACGATCATAATCAACCGTCACAAACAGACGCATACACTGTTCCGCATGGTGCTTGTCATAGATAGGAGTTATACAAGGCTTATGCTGGCGACGCATCTTCTTGTTGTACCAATGAACATCCTGCTCCTGTATATAAGCAGTATCCAACAATACCAACGAACATAAATCACGAGTCGCAGGAGTACACAGCACCGTACCGCGAAAACCTAAACGATAGATATAGGGAATCAAACCGCTGTGATCTATATGAGCATGAGACAACAATACGTAATCTATCTGCTTCGGATCAAAACCCAAAGAACGGTTAGCAGCATCCGTCTCCATGCCCTTACCCTGATACATCCCACAATCCAACAAGATACGCTTGCCGCTATCTGTCGTCAACAGATGCTTACTGCCGGTTACCTCACCCGCTGCACCTAAAAATTGAATCGTCATAAGACTTACATCGTATTTGTGTTCAACACCTACCACTATGATAGATACGCAGCAAAGATACAACTTTTATCCAACACACACAAACCACATACACCAAACCCAATTACCCACTTTATCCATTACCCTCCACAAAAAGGACAGAAAGAGTTGTTCGATACTTGAGAATTGCGTTTCCTAATGGAAACTATAATTTGCGCATATACGGCAAATGTAGTAATTTTGCGCCCCGAAAAAATAGTCTGATAATGCGTACGGAAAAGGTTTGGTTGCGCCACTTCTCTATGGCAATGGCGTGCGTTTGTTGGGGACCGATGGCACCCTTCACCAAAGATGCTATGCGTGTTGATTTCACGGGATTGGATGTAGTATCGTTCCGTGTGGTAGGCGGGGCGGCTTGCTTTTGGCTGACCTCGCTCGTTTTGTCGCTCTGCGGCAAGAAACAAGACCATGTACCTCTGCGCGATGTAGGGCTCTTTTTCTTGGCCTCGCTCTGCAGTTTCACTTTCAACCAAGGGCTGTACACGATGGGCATCAGTTACACATCGCCTGTCAATGCAAGCATCATGACCACCACGCTGCCCATTATCTCGCTGATATTGTCCGCTATTTTCCTGCACGAGCGCATTTCGTGGCCCAAGATTGCGGGAATATGTCTGGCGCTGTCGGGCGCTATGATGGTGATTCTCACCTCGCACACCGCCTCACCGCAGCCCTCCGCCAACCCTCATACCGATGCCATTGGGTCAGTAATGTGCGTGCTGGCACAAGTGTCGTTTGCTACTTATCTGCTGCTGTTCAGCAAGTTCGTTCAGAAATACTCAGCGATAACCTGCATGAAATGGATGATGTTGTTCTCCTCTATCACCATTTTGCCTTTCACGGCACCGCATATCATCGCCTTGCCGTGGCAGACAATAGCACTGACATCGTACCTTGAAGTAGGCTTTGCCGTCTTTTTCGGCACGTATGTTGCCTATATCCTGCTCACTTTTGCCCAACAAGGCTTGCTACCCACCCAAGTGGCGATATACAACTATCTGCAACCCGTTCTTGCCAGTTTGGTTTCAGTGATTATGGGACTGGCAGTGTTCGGCTGGCAGCAGGCAGTGGCTATCTTGTTGGTCTTTGCGGGTGTGTGGCTGGTTATCTACACCCGAACTCCCCAACCTGCCCAACAGACCCACCACCTTCACCATGCGTGGCACTGACTGTCGTAGCAGGCTTACCATACCCCAATTACGGAAAAGAGTACCCCGATTCCCGATTGTGCATCGATAACTTGCCCACCTGCTCTTTTTGCCGTACTTTTGCAGAAAACAAGCAAAACAAGTACATGAAAAGAGCAAATGTCTTTCTGTTGTCGGCATTGCTGTGCGGACAACATCTTATAGCACAACCCATTATGAACACACAATCTTTAACGCCGCAACAACAGTCATTTGTTGCACTCGCTTCCTACGAAGCCACCGGCGACATAGAGTCCCTGCACCCCGCCATTGAACAAGCCTTTGCCAATGGCTTGACCGTGAACCAAATCAAAGAGGTGTTCTCGCACCTCTATGCCTACACTGGATTTCCGCGCTCACTGAATGCGTTGGGCGTGCTGCAAACCGTTCTCGCCGAACGCGAACAGGCAGGTATCGCCACGCCAGTCGGCACCGAAGCCTCGCCGCTCCCCGCCGATTACGATGCATTGCAACAAGGGACTAGCGTGCAAACCCGACTATGCGGCAGAGCCTTCCGATATGATTTCTGCCCTGCCGAAGACTACTACCTCAAAGCGCACCTTTTTGGCGACATCTTCGCACGCGATGTGCTCACCTATCCACAACGCGAACTCGTTACCGTCAGTGCTTTGGCGGCTATGCAAGACACCGAACCGCAACTCAACTCGCACCAACAGATTGCACAACGCGCCGGTGTGCCGCAAACCACCGTGGAAGCCGCCACGGCATTGGCACGACGATTGGGCTCAAAGAGTCGCTTGACTTTTGCCATTGGCAACACCAACGATGCGTATGCGCAGTACTTTATCGGGCAGTCGTATCTGGCATCTTTAGTAGGTGGCGAACAGCCGGTCAGCAATGTTACCTTTGAGCCGGGCTGCCGCAACAACTGGCATATCCACCACGATGCACGGCAGATTCTCATCTGCGTGGCAGGCGAAGGCTGGTATCAGGAATGGGGCAAGCCCGCCCGCCACTTGGAGGCTGGCGATGTAGTGGATATCCCTGTGGGTGTCAAGCATTGGCACGGTGCGGCACGCGACAGTTGGTTCCAACATGTGGTTACCCACATAGCGGCCACGCCCCTACAAGGCGACACGAAGCACGGAAACGAGTGGCTCGAACCCGTTACCGATGAACAATATGAATCACTGAATTATTGAATTATTAAGTCATTAAGTTACTAAATTTCTATGGTACTCGAAACTATCAACAGCCCAGAGGACATCAAACGCCTCAATTCCAACGAATTACAAACTTTAGCCGATGAAACACGCCATTACCTGCTCCAGAAAGTGAGCGAACACGGCGGACATGTCGGCCCAAACCTCGGTATGGTGGAGGCAACGGTGGCACTGCACTATGTGTTCCAATCGCCGAAAGACAAGTTTATCTTCGATGTGTCGCACCAAAGTTACCCGCACAAGATACTCACAGGACGCAAAGAGGCGTTTATGGACGCACGGCACTACGACGATGTGTCGGGCTACAGCGAGCCGGGTGAGAGCGCACACGACCATTTCGTCATCGGACATACCTCCACCAGCATCAGTTTGGCTTGCGGCATGGCGAAAGCACGTGACCTGCAAGGCGGCACAGAGAACATCATCGCCATTATCGGTGACGGCTCCCTCAGCGGCGGCGAAGCATTAGAGGGGCTGAATGTGGCAGGGTCGGAGATAGGCAACAACTTGATTATCATCGTGAACGACAACCAGATGTCCATCGCCGAGAACCACGGCGGGCTATACCGTAACCTGCAACTGCTGCGCGAGACGCATGGGAAAGCCGAGTGCAACCTCTTTCGCGCCATGGGCTTGGACTACCGCTATGTGGACAACGGCAACGACATCCCCTCGCTCATCGCCGCTTTCGAGCAAGTGAAAGACAGCACGCACCCAATCGTCGTGCATATCAACACCTTGAAAGGCAAAGGCTTCGCTTATGCCGAGCAGGATAAAGAACGGTGGCATTGGAGCATGCCTTTCGACCTACAGACAGGCAAGGTACGCCTCACGGCTGAAGCACAAAATGAAGATTATGCACCTCTCACAGCCGAGCACCTGCTGTCGCTGATGCCGACACACCCCGAGTTGTTCGCCATAACCGCCGGAACACCCACAGTGATGGGCTTTACGCGGTCGCGCCGCGAGCGGGCAGGCAAGCAGTTCGTGGATGTGGGTATCGCCGAAGAAACAGCCGTGGCGTTGGCGTCTGGAGCCGCCAAACGCGGAGCCAAACCTGTATGGGGTGTGTATAGCACCTTTGTACAACGCACCTTCGACCAGTTGCAACAAGACCTGTGTATCAACGACAATCCCGCTGTTATCCTCGTGTTCTGGGGCGGCATAGAGAGTATGAACGATGTTACGCACACCTGCTTCTACGATATTCCGCTCATGATGAACATACCCAACCTCATCTACCTCGCCCCGACCTGCAAAGAGGAGTATTTCGCCATGCTCGATTGGGCAATTGCCTACCGCGAACACCCTGTGGCTATCCGCGTACCCGTGAACGGCATCATCGCACGAAAGAATATATCGAAAGTGCCACAAGACTGGTCAAAACCGGTATATGAGGTGGCACGGCAAGGGAGGCAAGTAGCGATACTCGGCTTGGGGTCGTATTTCCAACTCGGCGAACAGGTATGTGACCTCCTCGCGCAGAAAGGCATCGAGGCGACCTTGGTCAACCCGCGTCTCATCACGGCGTTGGATACCGCTCTGTTAGACACGCTCAAAACGAACCACTCGGTGGTTGTTACCCTCGAAGACGGTCAGGTGGACGGCGGTTGGGGCGAGAAGATTGCACGGTATTACGGCGACAGCCCGATGCGTGTCCTCGTGCGTGGCGAACGCAAACAGTTTGAAGACCGCTACCAAGTGACGGAACTCTTGACAGCCAACCGCCTCCTACCCGCACAAATTGTCGAAGACATCTTATCCACCCTCCCATAGAATAGTCCGGTAGCACTTAACTATCACATGATGAATCAAATATAGAATTTACAACAGACTATTGCTCACCCGTATTGTTTGCACAATTTTGGCAGCCCAACTATTTGTTGTATCTTTGTATTGTTTTTCCACATGGTATGTTGGCTTGCAATATGCCTGTGCGGATATCGGATATGTTTGATTCACTTATTCTATGTATATGAAATCGTTTTTTACAACTCTTCTCTCACTAACCGTGAGTATTTCGCTGTTTGCCACTACGGACGATTGGGCACAGCACAACCGTTATGCCAATGCTAATCAATCCATTGCGGATACGCCGTCCGTGGTTTTTATGGGCAATTCCATTACGGACCATTGGGATGATATACACCCCGATTTCTTCACCGCAAACCATTATGCAAATCGTGGTATCAGCGGGCAAGTAACATCGCAGATGTTGGATCGCTTTCAGGCGGATGTTATTCAACTCCACCCGCAAATAGTGGTCATTCTGGCAGGAACCAATGATATTGCTCTCAACAACGGTTATATTGCCATTGAGCATATTGCCGAGAACATTCAATCAATGTGTGAGTTGGCACAATTTCATCACATACAACCGATTATCTGTTCGGTCTTGCCTGTATATGAATACGCATGGCGTAAAAAAGTGGAGTCTCCCGCAACGGTTATCCGGCAACTCAATGTTCTGTTACGGACATACGCCGAGAAAAACAATATCCCTTATGTGGATTATTACTCCGCCTTGGTAGATGAGCGCGGCGGACTGCCCGAAAAATACTCAAAAGACGGTGTGCACCCAACCGCGGCAGGGTATGACATTATGGAACCCATCATTACAGCCGAGATTAACAAACATATAAGGAAAGAGACAGCCCCCATCACGCCGATGCGTACCGTGTATCTTTATGCAGGTGAGAAGCCCAACGAGAACGGCTATACTGCTGACGATGAAACAGCAGGCAAATACGGAGAATTGTACAAGACTTCCGAACCTCGTTTTGATCTGTATCTGCCGCAGGGTTTAGACAACGCCCCTGTGATACTGTCTTGTCCGGGCGGTGGATACAGATATACTTCCATTGGCAATGAGGGCATCAATGTGGCAGAGTTCTTTGTACCACGCGGATATGCCGTAGCCGTTCTCAAATACAGGTTACCCAACGGACACACCGATGTCCCCCTTACAGACGCATGTCGCGCGATGGAAATACTGCGTGACAGTGCCGATGTATGGCATATAGATAGAAACAAGATAGGTGTTATCGGTTTCTCTGCCGGCGGGCACTTGGCGGCTACACTGTGTACGAAATACACTTCGGCAAAGGCACGCCCTGATTTTGGCGTATTGGTTTACCCAGTTATCTCTATGGACGAGACCATTACGCACAAGGGGTCTTGCCGCTTGCTCTTAGGCGAAATGGTATCCGATACGAAACGGGAGATGTGGTCTGCCGACAAATGTGTAACCGACGACACACCTCCATGTTTTATTGTAGCATGTCAAGACGACAAGACGGTGCCGGTAGAGAATTCGATTCGTATGTATCAGGCCCTCACTGCCCATCATATATATACGGAGATGATACTCCTTCCGACAGGCGGGCATGGTTGGGGCTTTGCTCGTCAATTTCCGCAGCGTAAAGTGTTTGAAAATGCCTTGATGCAGTTCTTGCACGGACGATAAACGACCAACGCTACATGGTGCAAACCCTTACTCTTCGTGCAAGAGATATGGTGTGCATCATTTTGTGCCTATGGGACAGAGAGAATATCTATCGACGTCCCTTTCGTGAAACCATAACCCGCATTATTTTTGCGCGCGATGATGTTCCACACGGGATACGACGAGAATAGATAGCAGGTACAAGGCATAGATAGGCAACGCAACCAACAGAAGCGTTACTGCATCCCCTGTGGGTGTAATGATAGCAGCCACAACGAGTATCACGACAAAAACATGCTTACGATAATGCCGCATTGTACTGACAGATACTAACCCCATATGTGCTAAGAAATACGCCATCATAGGTAGTTCAAACAAGATTCCCATCAGTAACGATAAAACCAGGAATAGGGATATGTACGATGATATCGTTATTGTATTCACTACATCTGTTTGAACTTGATAGGTACTCAAGAAACGATATGCAAAAGGAAATATCACAAGATAGTTGAGCAATACACCCATTACAAACAACAGGCAACTCACCACAACCACTCCAACAGAACCTCGTTGCTCATGTTCGGACAAAGCGGGTGCCACGAAACCATATAACTTTGCTATAATATAAGGTAATGACACCAATAAGCCCACTGCCAAAGATACCGTGATGTGGATCATGAATTGTGCCGTTAGTTCTGTAGCGATAAGATGAGAAGTGAAACCAGAAGGGCGTAAAGCAGCCCATTGCAGTTTGTCTGATAAAAGACCCATCCAACGGTAAAGATAAAAGTCATTCTTCGTTGGTGCAAAGATAATGGAAAACAAGGTATCCTTGCAGACAAACACAACCACCGAACACACTAACCATACGATGATACAACGCCACAACACACCTCGCAATTCATCGAGATGTGCAGACAAAGGTTTGTCCTCTGTGTCCTGTTGTTTCACTCTTGTTTTTTCTTCGTTACCTCCGCGTCTGTGCCCTCAACATCATCCTCACCTGCAAGTCCTTTCTTGTACTCATGTACACCTTTTCCAAGACCTCGCATCAGTTGAGGAATTTTAGAGCCACCAAACAACAACAAGATAATCAAAGCAATGACAATAATCTCAGTCGTTCCAATCATAACTACATTGGTTGAATAAATCAAGCACAAAGGTACTGTATTTATGGAATTACACCCAACTCATACTCATAAAAAAAGCGTCATAACACTTTTTTTACAAGAAAAATCACCTTCCATTAGGGGAAACATATTTCACAACTGTCATATAAATGTCTAAGCAAAATGGGGAACGCAACCGCTAATACGAATAGAGTTTCTGCACAGCAGAAGTTTGAACAACTTTATAACGCCTACTGCGGGCGTATTTATAGTTATGCCATGATGATTTCGAAGGGCGATACCTACCTGTCAGAGGAGATGCTGCAAACCACATTTATGAAGTTATGGGAGCATTGGACGGAGTTGAAGACACCCAAGAAAGCGTTACAGTATTTGTTCGCGACGGCGAAACATACATTCCTGAACTACTGCGAGCATGAGGCGGTGAAGTTGGTCTATACAGACTATGTGCTGGCACGGCAGGACGAGGCAGATAACCGCGCCGAACAACAATCGGACGCACTGTTCTTGGAGGCGTACCTAAAAGAGGTGATAAGCAAGATGCCACCTATGCGGCAACGGGTGTTCGCAATGAGCAGATACCAGCATAAAACGAACCGCGAGATAGCCGAGGAACTAAGGATAAGCGAGAAAACCGTGGAAGTACATATCACACTGGCGTTAAAGGAGTTGAAAGAAAGGCTGAATGATTGAGTCATGTACGATTTACGAATGTACGATGTACAATTTATTAGGATATTGGGTGCGATTTGATAACTTAGCATTAAAGAATTGGTGTAATTTGAGATAAGTGGTTAATATATAGTTAAGCGAAGTATCAGTCGTTGGATACCAAGGTTGCGAAAGAGATTGTGTTTGAACTATTGAAGAAAAAACGAATGAATGACGTGAAAGATTTGTGTGAGAAGTACCTGCAGGGTGCGCTGTCGGAGATAGACCGCGAGCGACTGCTGTACACGCTGAAGAATGATGCGGGGATAGATGCATGGCTCCGCCAGTCGATTGAACTGGCTGATGATGCTATTCCCGACGGCACGCGCAAGCGCGTGTTGCAGAATGTGACGGAAACCGCAAGCCGTGATGCAGGGGAGGAATACCCCCGGTTGCGCCCGCAGCAGCATCGCGCATGGCAATGTGTGGTGGCAGTGGCTGTGGTGCTACTGATGACAGGATTGGGCGTATTGGCAGGGCATTGGCTGCCCCCCTCGCAACGAGGGGCGGAGGGTATGCTGAGTATTCGCACAGGGGTAGGAGAGCGAAGTAGCGCAACACTGCCTGACGGTACGGAAGTGCGCCTGAATGCCAAGACAACAGTGAGTTACGACTGCTCGATGCCCCATAACGAGAGACGTGTACAGGTGGACGGCGAGGCGTATTTCAACGTGGCTAAAGACGCGGAACACTCGTTTGTGGTGTCGGCGGATGGCGTGGAGGTGGCGTGCTTAGGTACGGCATTCAACATCCGTAACTACGGCGAAGAGCGCAATATATCGGTGCTGCTGACGGAAGGCAAAGTGCGCGTGTCGGCAGGCGACGCAGACTTGACAATGGAGCCCAAAAGTCGTGTGGTGTTCGACAAAGGTTCGCAGTCGATGTCAAAGCAGTCAGTAAACCCGGATAACTACCTATGCTGGCTGAACAATGAGATACGTTACAACGATCACACATTGGAAGAGATAGTGGCGGAACTGGCACGCAACTATAACATTCGTATCGTTATCACATCAGACAAGCTGCGCGAGGAGCGGTTTACGGGGTACTTGGGGCATAGCAGCCTAAGGAATGTATTAGAGGTGCTGAGCATGACATCAAATGTGAGGTACTATTTCGACCAAGATACGGTTGTGTATATCTATGAGAAAAACTAAGCCATTTACGATGTACGATTTATTTAGGCATTTCACAATTGAAAACAATTTAATAACTAATTTATCATGAAGAAGATTTATGCTTTGGCACTGAGCGTGGTCTCATGTGCGAGTGTGTTCGCCACACAAGTGAAAGTTGGCGACAACCTTCAGACAGCATTGGATACCGCTAAGGCGGGCGAGACGCTGTATGTGCAGGAAGGTACGTTTGTAGGCAACTTTACGATGCGCAACGGCGTGAATGTAAGCGGCGGCTGGAACGAGGATTTCACTACGCAAAAGCAGTATGGTACCGTATTGGACGGCGATGCCAAAGGGCGTGTGCTGACACAGACGGCGGACTTTACGCAGAAGACGGTGTACGACAACCTGACGATTCAGAACGGTTGCCTGCAAGAGAACGGCAAAGGTGCAGGCGTATATCTGCTGTGGAAGAGCAAACTGACGAACTGCCTGGTGCAGAATAATACATTTGCAGAGAACGTGACGAACTGCGAAGGCGGCGGTCTGGCACAAGATAAGGACGATAATGCGGGCGACATCGTGGCAGACAACTGCGTGTTCCGCAACAACAAGGCGACCCATGGCGGCGGTGTGTATCTGCGTTCGACAATCACAAACTGCGTGATTGAGAACAATGAGACGCTGCAAAAGCACCCCGGTGGCGGTGCGCACCTGCAATGGGGACGTATGTACAACTGCATCATCCGCAACAACCACTCGACGGAAGACGCGGGCGGCGTGCGTGCTTACGGCAACTGCAAGTTGGTGAACTGCCTGATTGCGGGAAATACATGCGATGTGAAAGTGGCTGGTTTGTGCTTGGAGCGTACGCTGAGCGAGGTGATCAACTGCACTGTCGTGGATAATGCGCAGGCACTGACAACGACCGACCAAGAGTATTGCGGTGTGCGTTGCGACTCGGAAAATGCGGACAGCAATGTGTTTGTGAATAATGTGATTTGGGGCAACAAGGCAGGTGACAAGGTTTGGAACCAGCAAATCAGTTGGAACCTGACGAAATACGGCACTTGCGTGGGCAATGCCATTCAAGGCAAGGTTCCCGGCGATGTGAAAGCATTGCAGTTGGGCGAGAATATGGACGCTAACGGGCCGCACTTCGCTAATCCTGATAAGGGCGACTATACGCTGCTGATGTCATCGGTATTGTTGGACAAAGGTGTGAAGCAAGATGATAGTAAGTATGTAGTTAAGAGTGATTTAGCAGGCAAGGCACGTGTGCAGGGTCTGTCGGTTGAGCCCGGTGTTTATGAATTGGCAACGGTAAACGTACGCGCTAAAGCAGAGGACGCTGCGGCAGCAGGTAAAGCATTGCAAGATGCTATTGACGCGGCTGAGGCAGGTGCGACGGTGTTTGTGGAGGCAGGTACGTATCAGGGTAACTTCACGATGAAGGAAAGTGTGCAAGTGAGCGGTGGTTGGAACAGCGACTTCACGGCACAAACCGAGTATGCATCGGTGCTGGACGCTAATGCCAACGGGCGTGTGCTGAACCAAGCAACGGATTTTACCACGCTGACTGTGTGGGAGAACTTCACGATTCAGAATGGTAAGTTATCAGAGAATGTAGATAATTTGGGTGCTGGCGTGGTTGTCCGCAAGCAAGGACGTATTGCGAATTGCCTTGTGCAGGACAACACCTATACATACACGTCAGGCAACTGCATGGGCGGCGGTTTGGGTCACGAGAGTGGTGACTTGAATGACACATGTGCCATCAATTGCGTTGTTCGTAACAACAAAGGTACACACGGTGGTGGCGTTCGTATTCGTGGCGTGATTTTGAACTCGGTGATTGAGAATAATACTGCAACAGGTCCTTGTGGTGGTCTGCATTTGCAAGGCGGTGCTGCATATAACTGTGTAGTTCGTGGTAATCAAACGACAGGTGACACGGGTGGTGTACGTCTGTATAATGCCGGCAAATTGGTAAACTGCTTGGTGGCAGATAACTACTGCCAAGGTAAAGTAGGTGGTGTAGGAAGCGAGTCTGCTGTTTCAGATATTATCAACTGCACGATAGTGAATAATACCCAGGGTTTAACAAGTACTGATAAGGAGTTTTGTGGTGTGCGTATTGCTACGGAAAATGGTGCAAATAGCAAGATATTTGTCAACAATGTAGTGTGGGGAAACAAAGCAGGCGAAGAAGTGCAAGGTCAGCAAATCAGTTATAGCGTATGCAAATACGGCACTCGTACCAATAATGCATTCCAAGGCAAGTCTCCGATTGATGCTGAGTTTATTGCTCTTGCTGAGAATGAGGCTGCCAATGGCCCTCAGTTCGTTGACCCCGCTAACGGCAACTACGCTTTTGCATGGTCGTCTCCATTGTACAATACCGGTCTGAACAGCGTTGTGGAGAAGATGGTAAGCGACAAGGATATCCTCGGTAATGCTCGTATGCAGGGCGAGAATATTGACCTTGGTGCTGTGGAGCACAAGGTGTTCAGCGCTACGATTGCGCCGATTGAAAATGGTACGCTGGTATTAGACTACGGCGTGAAGGACACGCTGGCAACAGGCACCCGCTATATACCCGAAGGCTTGACGGCTACTATCCTGGCTACGCCTGACAAGAACTATATATTGGATTCTATTCTGCTGAATGATAACGGAGTAGATCCGGTAGATGGTGTATATACATTGCCCGCAGTAACGGCAGATTTCACATTGGCAGTAACCTTCAAGAGCATCCCGACATCAGTGGCTGACACCCGTGATGCAGAGATAGTGTTGAGCGTTTATGATATGCTCGGTAACCAAATCGCCACGGATATGGAGAACCTCGGTGCAGGTATGTATATTGTGGTGACCAACCATGGTGCAAAGAAAATTTCTATCCGGTAACATAATATGAAACGATTCACCCGATTCCTTATCATGGGACTCATCGCCGCAGCGGCGTTGGCTTGCAACAAGCCAACGACCGCGGTGACGGTACCTACCTTCTCCGACATCACTGTTACTCCCGAGCAGGACATTTACCACGTGGGTGATACGGTGACATGCAGCATCCGCCGGCTGACATTGGGGTCGGACAATCTGCAGAATGACCAATACTGGTTTTATGCGAGTTGGTGGTTCTCCAACCCCGAACTGACAGCCGATTTCCAAGAGTTCGGCGAAGCAGATGCCGATGGTGTGTCGCAAGCCGTGTCATCGCCGATAGTGCTGACCGAAGCAGGCGAGGTGCACCTGTATTTCTTCGGCAAACTGGAGTATCCCTGTTGGGAGTTCCGCAAGATTGAGATTCCCGTCACCCTTAACGTAGTAGCACAATGAAACGACTCTCATCTCTTCTTTTCGCTTTGGCGTGCGCGGCAGTGATGATGGCACAGACCATCACGCTGAGCGTCAGCAATCAGCCTATCCGCAATGTTCTGCCACAGGTGGAGCAGTTGTCGGGTTATCATTTCTTCTACAACTCAAGCAGTCTGCACGGGTTGGACAAAACGGTGACGCTCAACCTAAGCAATGCACCATTGGAGCAGGCTTTGAATCAGTTGTTTGCCGGTTCGGGTATCACATTCACGATGATGGAGAACAAGGTCATCGCGCTGTCAAATACCACCGAGAAGACCGCTATCGGACGTGTGGTTACAGGTATTGTCTATGACGAAACGCATGAGCCCATCATCGGTGCGTCGGTGATGCTGAAGCACTCAACCGCGGGTACTATTACCGATTTGGACGGTCAGTTTTCCATTGACAATGTGAAAACAGGACAATACTTGCAAATTTCGTTTGTAGGCTACCAAACCTACGAACTGCGTATTGCCGACAACACCAACAACTACTCCGTTACGCTGCGCGAGAATACCAAAGAGTTGGACGAGGTGGTGGTGGTCGGTTATGGTGCGCAGAAGAAAGTAAACCTGACCGGTGCCGTGTCGGTGGTTACCGCTGACGAGGTTACAGGTCGTCCTACACAGAACATGGCAACGGCGTTACAGGGTGCTGACCCTTCACTGAACATCACTATGAACTCCGGCGGTCCGTCGTCGGACTACAAGATTGATATCCGTGGTGTCGCCAGTATCAACAGCGGTGCCAAGCCGCTTATTCTGGTGGACGGTGTAGAGATGGACCTCAAGCGTGTGAACTCGAATGATGTGGAGTCGGTGAGCGTGCTCAAAGACGCTTCGGCATCCGCCATCTACGGTGCCAAAGCTGCAGCAGGCGTAGTGCTCATCACCACCAAGACAGGTTCCGAGGGCAAGGCTCCTACCGTGACCTTGGACGCCAAGGCAGGTTGGAAGACCACTACGACATCCACCGACTTTGTGTCGCAAGGCTTCTATTCGGCGTATATCAACGATATTTTTATGTACCACCATACCGGTTACAATATGACCACCTACACCGATGCCGACTATGCCGAGCTATGGATGCGTCTTGACGACACTACCGAGAGCACAGAACGTCCGTGGACGGTGGCACAGACCGATGGCAGTTACAAATACTACGCCAACTTCAACTGGTACGACCACTATTTCAAAAAGAACCGCCCCATGCAGGATTACAATGTGTCCGTGACGGGCGGCAACGACAAGGTGAACTACTATGTCAGCGGTCGTTACTACAACGAGATGGGTATGCTGGCACAGAACACCGACCGTTGGGACAACTTCTCCACGCGCGGCAAACTGAACGTGAAGATTCGCCCGTGGTTGCGCTATGGTATGAACTTCAGTTACTTCAACTCCAAATACACATGGCCGGGCACCGAGTCGGTGCGCGAGGTGTTCCGTGTGGGTACGCTTCACGCCATGCCTTTCGTGCCGTCCGCCAACCCCGACGGCTCGTCGGTGTATATGAACCACTATGTGTATAACGGTGCAGGCACGGTAGGCGACGGGATGAATGCTCTGCTCAACTACGGAAAACACACAAACAGCGAGAAGAACAACGAGATGGTTGTGCAAAACCGCTTGGATATTGACCTCTACAAAAACCTCACTCTCTCTGCCGACTACTCGTTCACATGGCGCACCAAGGAAGTTGCCAACCGCTCGGTAAAGGTGCCTTACTCCGAAAAAGTGGGTGTAACTTCGTACATTAACAACTTCCGCACGGTGGACAAATACAAGCAGACCATCGCGCGCTACCAGACGCATAACTATAATGTCTATCTCACATGGAACCCCACGTGGGACGACCATCACCTCACCCTTATGGGCGGTTACAACGGCGAGTACTACCGCTACCACGCCCTCACTGCCGAGCGTTACGACCTGATGACCGAAGAACTGAGCAACTTCAACTTTGCAAAAGGGGAGGTCAATGAACTCAGCGAGACCATACAAGAGGCGGTAACTAATGGTGTCTTTGCCCGTGCCAACTACGACTACGCAGGCAAATACCTGTTCGAGGTGTCGGTTCGTGCCGACGGCTCATCGCGTTTTGCCAAAGGACACCGCTGGGGCGTCTTCCCTGCTGGCAGTATGGGGTGGCGGATGAGCGAGGAACCCTTCTGGGAGGGTATCTCCGATTGGTGGAGCAACAGCAAACTGCGTGTTAGTGCCGGTCAGTTGGGCAACCAGTTGGTGGGCTACTACGATGCCTACCAGACCATCAGCACCGACAACTCCTTCGAGCAGTCCATCACCCTCGACGGAAAGTCCGCGCTGCAATATGCCACCGAAAGTTCGCCCAACGCGGGCAACCTGACGTGGGAGAAGATGACCACCTACGACGTGGGTGTGGACTGGGGCTTCTTCCGCAACCGCCTCAACTTCACAGGAGACTTCTATATCCGCAACACCACCGACATGCTGGTGGCAGGCCAGGGTCTGCCCTCCGTGTATGGTGCTGCGGCTCCCAAAATCAATAGTGCCGACATGCGTACCATCGGTTGGGAAATCGCCCTCTCGTGGCGCGACAAGCAACGCCTCGGTGACTACGATTTCGAGTACGAAGTGGCAGCCGGGCTTGGCGACTACACCTCCAAAATCACCAAGTTCGACAACCCCACCCACATCATCTCCGCAGGCTACTACGAGGGCATGACGCTGGGTGAGATATGGGGTTTCCGCTCGGGCGGACTCTTCGCCTCGGACGAGGAGGCTGCGGCTTATCCCGTGGACCAGTCGCTGCTCTACGGCGACATCATCAAAGAGACTGTGGACGGTAAGACGGGTCCGCGTGCAGGCGATGTCTATTACCTCGACCTCGATGGCGACGGCGTCATCAGCAACGGTCAGGGCACTGCCGAGGACTATGGCGACCGCGTGATTATCGGCAACAGCCTGCCCCGCTACAGTTACAATTTCCGTGTCGGCATCGAGTATTTCGGCTTCGACTTCAGTATGTTCTGGCAGGGTGTAGGTCGCCGCGACTGGTATCCCACTAACGAGGCTACCACCTTCTGGGGACCCTATTCGCGTCCGTACCAAGGATTGATTCCTACCAATTTCATGCAGAATGTATGGAGCGAGACCAACCCCGATGCCTACTTCCCGCGCTACCGCGCCTACGAGGCACTTGGTTCGCAGAACTCGCTCGGTCAGCCCAACGACCGCTACCTGCAGAACATCGGCTACCTGCGTCTGAAGAACCTCACCATCGGCTACACCCTGCCGTGCTGGAAGAAGGTATTTTCCGAGTTCCGCATCTATTTCTCTGGCGAGAACCTGTGGTACACTTCGCCGCTCAAGAAATACTGCAACACCATCGACCCCGAGTCGGCAGCCGCACTCAGCCAAGCCATCACCTATGGGTTCTCTAAGTCATTTACTTTTGGCTTGACCGCCACATTCTAATAGGAGGACAGCACAATGAAAAAATCGATATTATTCTTCCTGACCGCCACGCTCGCGCTATGCACGGCGTGCAATATGGACAAGTATCCGCAGGATAAACTGTCCCCCGAAACCTACTTCTCGTCGGAGCAGGAGTTGCAACTCTACACCAACTACTTCTACTCGCTCATGCCTTCGGGCAGCGAACTCTACGGCGAGGAAGGCGACCATTTCGTGGCTCCTGTGCCCAGTCGTGATGTACAGGGCACGCGCCTCATTCCGTCTTCCGACAGCAAGTGGGATTGGACCATGCTCCGCAAAATCAATTTCTATCTCGAGCATTCGTCCAACTGCACCGACGAGTCCGCCCGCGCCCACTATGACGGCGTAGCGCACTTCTTCCGTGCGTACTTCTACTTCCTCAAGGTGCGCAACTACGGCGATGTGCCTTGGTACGACAGGGTTATCGCTTCCAGCGACTCCGCGTTGCTCAACCGTCCCCGCGACTCGCGTGCCGTGGTGATGGAGCATATCCTCAGCGACCTCGATGCCGCTATCAGCGAGTTGCCCGACGCCCACACGCCCTACGAGGTCAACAAGTGGACAGCCCTCGCCCTCAAATCGCGCGTCTGCCTTTTCGAAGGCACTTTTCGCAAGTACCACGATGGCGATGTCTTCAACCCGGACCATCTGCCATGGACTGAACTCCTCGAGCAATGCGCTGATGCCTCTCTCACCCTCATCAACGAGGGCGGCTATTCGCTCTGCACCCAAGGCGCGGAGCCTTATCGAGACCTCTTTGCATCCCTCGAAGCCAACCCCGATGAATACATCTGGGCACGCCGCTACAGCAACGACCTTAACATCAAGAACAACGCCAATGCCTACTCTGTAGCCCGCACCACGGGCTTCACCAAGCGTTTCGTGGATATGTATCTCATGACGGACGGCACGCGCTTCACCGACATCGCAGGGCACGACACCCTCACCTACATCGACGAGTGCCGCAACCGCGACCCGCGTATGGCGCAGACCATCCACACGCCGGGCTATATCCAAAAGGGGGCTACCAAGACCGCTGCCGTGGACCTCAAGCAGACCTTCACGGGCTACAAGTACATCAAATATGTTATGGAGAGCACCTACAACACATGGGACGGCTCGCTCGTCTGCCTGCCCATCTTCCGTTTGGGCGAGGTCTATCTCAACTACGCCGAAGCCAAAGCCGAACTCGGCACGCTCACCCAAGCAGACCTCAACGCATCCATCAACATTCTCCGCGACCGTGTCTCCATGCCGCGCCTCGACCTCGCGGTAGCCAACACCACCCCCGATGCCTATATGGAGTCGTGCTACCCCAATGTGGAGCAGGGTGCCAACAAGGGCGTTATCCTCGAGATTCGCCGCGAGCGTATGGTTGAGACGCCCCTCGAAGGGCTCCATTTCTGGGACATCATGCGTTGGCGCGAGGGCAAAGCCTTCACCCAGCCGCTCCTTGGCATGTACTTCCCCCGCCCGGGCAAGTACGACCTCACGGGCGACGGCAAGGCGAATGTCGCACTCAATGCACCTGGGCAGTCGGGTGGTGGCGGTATCGGTGTTACCAAACTCACCATCGGAACCGATGTCATCCTCACGGGCGAGACGAGCGGCAACATGCAGGCGTTCTCCGAACTCACCTTCACCTTCGACGAGGGCAAGGACTACCTCTATCCCATCCCCACCAACGAACGCACCCTCACCAACGGCGCACTCACCCAGAATCCGGGTTGGAAAGATGGCTTGAACTTCTGATAATTAATTAACAACAATAACAACTTCAAATTTTATGCTTATGAAAAAGTCTTTATTCACAGTGCTGGCTATGGCACTCACTCTCAGCCTCAACGCTGAGCAGTACTTCTTCTCGCCCGAAGGCGCAGGCGAGGCGGACGGTTCATCGTGGGAGAACGCTGCCGCAGGCGAATACCTCGGCACCACCGTTGCCAATGCCGAACAGGGTACCGAGTTCTACCTCATGGAGGGTGCCTATCTGCCCGACAATACCACCAACATGTGGTACATCCCGCAGGGCATCACCATTCGTGGTGGCTATCCCGCTACTGCCACAGGCACCGACACCGACCTCGACTACACCACCGCAGGCACGTCTGTTTTCTCCGCTGACCTCGACGGCGACGGCAAGGGCGACAACACCTCCTACGCCTTTGTCTATATGGGTATCAAGGACAAGCAAGGCGACAAGGACGAACAGTTCTACAAGGACACCGAACTTTCCTCTATTTGGGGAATAACGTTCCGTGATGGTGCCCGCACCAATGGCAAGTATTGGGGCAACATGGTTTTTCTCAAGCATGTCAAGGCTGATTTTCATTTCTGCTGTTTCATCAATAATGTCGAATTGGAAGAAAACAACGCCGCTCTTGTGGCTTGGGGCTCCCAACTCCGTATGTTCGACTGCATCTTCCGCGACAACCAATCGCCCAACTCGGGTGCTGCTTTCTTGACCCGTGCACGCAATTCCGATTCTGGCAACCAAGATGCTGCCAACAATGGCGTGGCTCTCTTTGAGCGTTGCGAGTTCACCGACAATATCTGCCCGGGGACCTACGGCGGAGGTGCTGCGATTGCCGACAATGCGGGCACTGCCTACTTTGTCAACTGCACCATGTCGGGGGCTTATTGCACCCGTGCAGGTGGCGCATTCCGCAACTCGACCAACGATGTAGCCTTCTTCATCAACAACACCTTTGTCAACAACTGGACTACACAAGAGACGAACTCTGCAGGCGACGGTATCTCTTCGGGTACGGGCAGCACCTGTTATTTTGCCAATAACATCTTTGTCAACCCCGCCGAGAAGGACAAGTTCGATGCTGCTAACCACGCGGTTGTATTCCTCCAGGAGGCTTCCACCAAGGCGCTCTCCGCAGGCTACAATGTCTTCGGTTCGCTGTTCGACAACGGTGGCAACACCTTTGCTGCCACTGACCGACAGTCTGTACTTGACAACATCTACACGCAGGAGAAGGTATTCGGTACCAACACCCTCACCGACAACGGCGGTTTCAGCAAGACCATCGTGCCTACGCTCGACATCACGGGCATGACCATTGCCAACCTGCAAACCGCTATTGCTGCATGGCCTATTGAGGACGCTGTCAAAGAGGTGATGGACATCACCCTCGACCAACGCGGCTACACCCGTGCCGCCACCACCATGAGCGGTGCACTTGACAGCAACGCCACCAAGCCTTCTACGGGCGTCAGCAATGTGGTTGATCCTGTTACCGACAAGACTATCTACACCATCCTCGGACAACCCATGGGCACCGACCTCAACACCCTGCCCGCAGGTATGTACATCCAAGGTGGCAAGAAGTTTATCAAATAACTATTCTGTTACCCTTTCGCAGAGGCTGCATAGCCCCGCTGTGCAGCCTCTGCCTTTATTCTCTTGATATATTGTCAGTTGTTAATCGATTCAAACAACATTATATAGTTATGAACCGTCTTTTTGTCTTTCTTACATGTCTCACCTGCGCCCTGCCGATGGCTGCCGCGGATAACGGCGTACATCGCTTTGCCACATTCAATATCCGCTACTGCAATTCCAACAACGGTGACACAGGCGACAAACTATGGGCGAACCGTCGTCAGTACGTCACGCGTATCGTCACCGACTACGATTTCGATGTCGTCGGTTTTGAGGAAGTGGTGGGTAACAACCGCGACCCACAGACGGGCAAATCCCAACTGCAAGACCTTGTGGACTTCCTTCCAGACTACGACCATCATCAGTTCGAGCGTTCAGGCACCTCCTACGAATACAACACAGTATTCTTCAAACGCAGTTGCTATACCCTCCTCGACAAAGGCGGTTTCTATGTCAATGAGCACCCCTCCACACCGGGCAAGGGTTGGGATTATTCCGACCACGAGAACCTTCCCCGTTGCGTAGCGTGGGTGCATCTTCGCGACAACGCTTCGGGTCAGGACTTCTATTTTGCCACAGCCCATACCAGTTACGGACCCATCCCGTCGGGCATTCACGGCGCACAGGTCATCAGTTCGCAGTTGCACGCTATCGCAGGGCAGACGCCCATTGTGCTTGTGGGTGACTTTAACATGGTGCGCACATCCCATGAGGAGGCGTATCGCGGCTATGCCTCTGTCTTCTACGATGCCGCACTCCAAGTATCCACCACCTGTCGCCCGAAGGGCAACATCACGCACACTGCGTCCAACTGGTACCCTGCCACGAGCCAGAATTGCCAAGGCAGTGAGTTCGACTACATCTTCTACGACCACATGACTCCGCTATCCCGCGAAATCATTACCGAAGACTACAATAGAGAAATCACACCCTCCGACCATTTCCCGCTCGTTGTCTCTTTCCAGTTGGACAATGCTGACCACCCGACCTGCTTCTATGCGTCCACCACCGACGAACTCGTCATAGCACTCGCTTCCGCCACCATGCTTGATACTATCTGTCTGACTGCAGGCGACTACACGCTGTCCGAGACCATCGTTCCTAAAGCATCCCTCACCATCATCGGCGGCTACAATGCCGACTTCTCCGACATCATCGGCGAATCCACACTGCACCTCGCTGAAGCGGGGCAGGTGTTCTCCATACCCCACTATTATTCCTTGACACTCCGGAACATCACCCTCCGCAACGGCAAGACCACCCTTCAGCAAGGTGGAGGCTTGATTTACAGCCACGGCAACCTGCTTTCGCTCTGCCGTTGCCGTTTCCTCAACGCCTATTCCGCCACTATGGGCGGAGCAGTCTGTGCCACCACCCACAGCCTGTCCCTCAACGATTGTTTTTTCTCATGCGACACCGCTAAACAGACAGGTGGGGCAGTGTACGCCACTTGCCAAGCCACTCTCACAGTCCACGACTGCCAATTCCGCAACAATGCCGCTGCCGACGGCGCAGCACTCTTCACCAATTCCTACCGCACCGCGGATATTCAGTGCTCCTCTTTCACAGGCAACACGGGCGAGAAGTACGGGGCTGTGCACCTCTATCCCTACGAGTATGCACTCTCAGCGAATATCCTCAACTGCTCTTTCCTCAACAACGTCCTCAACGCCAGGAAAGGGCTTGCCACCGTCACCAAACTCTATGGCGGCACGGCAGTGTATGCCAAGATGAACACGTCGGACCAGGTCTTTAACATCGGACATTGCACCTTCCTCGGCAACCGTACCTGTTTCGCAGGCACCGCGGCGAACTTCACTGGTACTACCCTGCAGGTGGAGAACGGCAAAGCCTGCATGATGAACTGCCTGCTTTTGGCAAACACACTCGAAATTGAAAGTGCCGAACCCGCTTGGTCCGACTATGCCGTAGCCGAGAGCACCAACCTCTGGCGCGACACCTACAATCTGCATTCGGCTTCCGCCGATATTCCCAACTGGCAGTCCACCCTCACCCAATCCATTGCGGGCTCTTTCAGCGGCAAGGTCTTCACCGCCACCGTACTTTCCGACGGCACTTACCAAATCCTTGACCCTGTCTTGGCGGGCTATAACCTGTGCTGTCTGCCCACCACGCAACGCCTGTGCGAATCGGCTTTCGGCTTCGACCTCAATGGCGACGGCACCATTACGGGCTATCTCAACTACGACCAACTGCGTCATACGCGGGCTATCAAGTCCTGTATCGGAGCCGTTGAACATTCCCAACAGTCCACGGACATCACTGCTCCCGAACACTCCGCTGATCTCCGTCTTATCGGTGAGCATACCTACCTCCTGCCCGTAGCCGGCCATATCACCGTCTTCAATGCGGCAGGCGCATGCCTTTGGTCGGGCAGTGGCAACACCATCGACCTCTCTGCCTGGCCACAAGGCATCTATTTTGTAAACAGTCACAAGGTAATACGCTGATATGAAACGTCTAATCCCTATCCTCTTTTTCTCTTTCATTGCACTCCTCTCCATGGCACAAGACCCGTGGAGCATCACCGTGGAGAATCCCCTGCAAGGCGACTACTATGGCATCACCTCTGCCAACGGACAAATCGGGCTCGTCTCCTCGCGCTCACCTCTCAAGGTGGACAAAGTGGTGGTAGGCGGACTCTATGACCTCTACGCATCGGGACGCGTAAACAACTATTTCCCGAACATCAACCCGTTGGACCTCGAACTGAAGGTCAACGGTACCCGCTGTGACCGCGGCAATATTTCCGACTATACGCAGGACTTCTCGTTCCGCAACGGTGCCTTCAGCGGACATTTCTCTTTCCGCGACCTTGTGCAGGTCTCCTACACCACCGTTGCCCTGCGTCAGATGCCCTTCGGCTATATGACCGATGTCACTGTCGTAGCCGCTGCGGACTGCGACCTGCAGGTGCTCAACCAGCACCGCGCCCCCGAAGCACTGCGCAACGTGGAGGACTACTTCTCATATATTGACAACAAGGCAAACCCATATACCACCGTCTATCCCCATTATGTACTGATGACTACTATGGCGGATAGCCCCACGGGGCGGCACCGCATAGCAACATGCACCGCTTTCCTCTTCCCCGACAACGCATCGGGTGGAGTGGAGACCGAGATACGCCACCGTGCCGACCGCGGTGTGGGACGCCATACTATGGAGTTCTCGCATCATTTGCAGGCGGGCGACACCCTTCACTTTGCCCTTGTCGGCAACATCATGGGCAGCAACACCGTCCCCGACATACGCAACGAGGTGGAACGCCTCACCGTCTATCAGATGTTGGAGGGCTACGACCGACTCTGGGCACGACACAACAGCGCATGGCAGGCACTCTGGCAGAGCGACATACTCATAGAAGGAGACGCACAAGCCCAACAGGATGTGCATTCCATGCTCTACCACCTCTATGCCTTCTTCCGTACGGGCAACGCATGGTCGTGTTCCCCTATGGGACTCAGCGGCTTGGGCTACAACGGGCATTGCTTCTGGGACACCGAGACATGGATGTTCCCCGCGCTTCTGCTCATGCACCCCGAGATGGCCCGTGAGGCACTTGACTACCGCTTTGCCCGACTCGGCAGGGCACGCCAGAAAGCCTATTTCTATGGCTATCAGGGAGCCATCTTTCCATGGGAGAGTGCCGATAGCGGACAAGAGGAAGTGGCACCCAACAATATGTACCCGAACACCGAACACCATATATCGGGCGACATCGCTATCGCAGCATGGCAATACTACTGCATCACGCAGGACAAAGACTGGCTCCGCACCACGGGCTACCCGCTCATCTCGGAGACGGCGAACTTTTGGGTGTCGCGTGTGGATATCGATTCCACGGGGCGTGCCAACATCATCAACACCATCGGAGCCGACGAATGGAGCAGCAACGCGCAGGGCGGAAAACAGATTGACAACAACGCCTATACCCTCGGCGTAGCCATCACCAATCTCCAACTCGCCACCAAGGCAGCCAAAGCCTTGGGCATCAAGCCCCGTGCGCAGTGGGACGACATCGCCCGCCGTATCTCGTTCCAGTACCTGCCCAACGGTGTTATCAAGGAGTACGACACCTACGACGGACAGGTTACCAAGCAAGCCGATGTGTCGTTGCTTGCCTACCCTTTGCATATCGTCACCGACACTGCACTCATACGCCGCAATCTGGAGTACTATATCGACAAGGTGCCGGAGCATCTCACTCCCGCTATGTCGAAGTCCATTTATGCCATACTATACTGCAGGCTGCGCCAGCCGGAGCGTGCCCTGTACTATTTCCGAGATTCCTACTTGCCCAACCTCAACCCGCCGTTCCGTGTAATGGCAGAGTTCAATGGCGGTACCAATCCCTACTTCATTACAGGTGCAGGCGGTACGCTGCAGACGATGCTCTTTGGCTTTGGCGGTCTCGAAATCACCGACAAGGGACTCCAACGCAAGTACGCACCCTTGTTGCCCGAATCGTGGCAGTCTGTAACACTCCGCATAGCAGGATGTGAAGACATTGTTATCCGCTAACCGCGCAAACGACAAAAACAATGTAAACTATAAAAACTACGATATTCATGACCCGAGCAGAATTTCTAAAGATAATGGGCGTGGGGGCAGCCACCCTCGCCATCGAATCCGTACCGGGAGCAGGTCTCTTGCAGGCAGCTAACACGGCTTCACCCCTTGCCCCCGACAATACGACACCCGCCAAATCCAAGAGCGGTGCCGAGCGCCTTGCCTTTGGTCTTCCTGATCAGGAGGCATGTGTAGCGCGCCCTGTCACCGCCATCGTCATCGGTGCCGGCTCACGAGGTAGCGTCTATGCCGCATACTCCGCACAGTATAAGAAAGCCTTGCACATCGTTGGCGTAGCCGACCCTAACGACATACGCCGCACACAGATGGCGTCCGCCTACGGCATACAGGAGGAGCATTGTTTCCGTGACTGGTCTGAAGTGTTCCGTGTATCTAAGTTTGCCGATGCTGTCATCATTGCCACACCCGACAATATGCACTATAAGCCGTGTATGCGGGCTTTGGCTATGGGATACGATGTCCTGCTCGAGAAACCCATCGCGCAAACCGAGCGTGAGTGCCGCAATATCCTCGCGCAAGCCAGGAAATACGGTCGCATTGTGGGGGTGTGCCATGTACTGCGCTATGCCCCATACTTCCGTGCACTCAAGCGCGTACTCGATGAAGGGCGTGTGGGCAGCGTCATCAGCCTGCAGCACCTCGAGCCTGTACGCTTTCACCACTTTGCGCACTCCTATGTGCGTGGCAACTGGCACTCCGCCAAAGCCACCACGCCGCTCATCCTTGCCAAAGCGTGTCACGACCTCGACATCATCCGCTGGCTGTTGGACAAGCCCTGCGAACAGGTATCTGCCTTTGGGCATCTTACTTTCTTCAAACGCGCCAACGAACCGTTCGGGGCGTCCGACCGTTGCCTCGACTGTGCTGCAGAGAGCCAGTGCCCGTTCTCTGCCCTCCGTATCTACGCGCAACAACATCGCTATCTCTATGTATTTGACAACCTGCCCAAAGACCGAGCCCTCAAGGATGCCAAGATACGCGAATACCTGCGCACAACCGACTACGGACGCTGTGTGTTTCGTTGTCAGAACGACCAGCCGGACCACTATGTCTGCAACCTTCAGTTTGCCGATGAGGTCACAGCTTCACTCCAAGTGGAAGCCCTCACCTCCTATGGCGGACGCAAGACACGTATCATGGGTACTCGCGGCGACATCGTAGGCGATATGGAGACCTTCACACTCACCAATTTCCTAACGGGCAAGAAATACGTATGGGACGAAGATATATCCAAGTTGCCCGGCTATGAGGGACATGCAGGCGGTGATTGGGGTATCGTCAAGGACTTCGTGCTGGCGGTTGCCAATCACGATGATAAATACCTCAGCAGCACCATTGATGTCTCTGTGGAAAGCCATATCATGGGTTTCAAAGCCGAAACCGCACGCCTCAACCAAAAAATTGCCAAACTCTGACCTATGCAGTGTACATTCCGTTTAGGGCTTCTCGCAGCCCTCGTAGCAGGCTTTGCTTCCTGCTCCACCACATCCCAATACCCCAACCGTGCCGAAACTATACGCGCCTCGTTGCTCGACCCGAACAGCAAGCAGGTATTGGTGGCATCACACCGTGCCGATTGGCGCAACTATCCCGAGAACTCCATGGAGGGTATCGAAAGTGCTATCCGTATGGGTGTGGATATTATCGAACTTGACTTGCAATGCACTGCCGACAGCCAGTTAATCATCATGCACGACTCGCGTCTTGACCGCACCACCACGGGCAGGGGGCGTATATCCGAAATCACGCTCGACAGCGTGCTCCGCGTCCAACTCAAGAACGGGGTCAGCATTCGCACCCGCTACCATGTGCCCACCCTCCGCGAGGTGTTGGTAGCGTGTCAGGGGCGTGTGCTTATCAATCTGGACAAGGCAGACCGATACTTCGACTTGGTGGTGCCTCTGTTAGAGGAGACGGGCACCACGCGACAGATAATCGTGAAGGGACGCAAACCGGCGGACGAGGTACGCGCGCTCTATGGTCGCTACTTGGACGACGTCATCTATATGCCCATCGTGGATATGAACGACTCTGCCTCCGTAACACTCGTGGAGCAGCACCTCCAGTCGGCTCCGTGTGCTTTCGAACTCTGCTATCGTGACGATGACCGGTATATGCAGCAGGCGCACGCACTCCTGCAGGGCAGGACCCGTATATGGGTCAACTGCCTTTGGGATACCCTCTGCGGCGGACACGAAGACGACCAAGCCATTATCAACCCCAATGCGCATTACGGTTACCTCATCCACACCTTGGGTGCCACTATCCTTCAGACCGACCGCCCCGAGTTTCTTATCCACTATCTGCAACAGCATAACTTACGTTAAACTATTAGCAAACAAAGTTACCCCGCTTTGTGAGCCCCCTCTGTAGCAGGGTCCCCGCAAGCCTGTCAAGGCGAAGTGGGGTGCTCTTGAGGGGGTTGGGGGAGTCCTATGTTCTACTCCAAATCTCCTGCCGCATCCCCGTATCGGGGCACCGAAGAACAAAAACGCAAGCGTTTCAAGCGCATGCAGTGGTCGTCGTTTATCGCTATCACGATTGGCTACAGCATGTATTATGTGTGTCGTACCAGCCTCAATGTAGTCAAGAAACCGATTATGGACGCCGGCGTACTGGATGCCTCGCAGTTGGGACTCATATCCTCTGCCCTGCTCTTCACCTACGCGATAGGTAAGTTTATCAATGGCTTCTTAGCGGACCATAGCAATATACGCCGTTTCATGGCTACGGGCATACTTGTATCCACGGTTGCCAATATCATCGTGGGCGTACTGGGACTGCTGACGCTCGGTCAGACGCTGATATCCATATCGGCTTTCTATGTTATCTTTGCCATATTGTGGGGCATCAACGGATGGGCGCAATCCATGGGCGCACCGCCCAGTATAGTGGCACTCTCGCGATGGTACGACGATGCGCACCGCGGTACGTTCTATGGGTTTTTCTCTGCCAGTCACAACTTGGGAGAGTTCTTTTCCTTTCTCTTTGTCGGAGGTTTGGTCAGCCTTTTCGGTTGGCAATACGGCTTTATCGGTGCCGCAGTGGCAGGGGCAATCGGCGTGATACTTATCGTATGCTTTCTGTACGACTCGCCCGAGTCGCAAGGTTTGCCATCGCCCTCCATACATCAGGATAAGCCTGTGGGTAACGCCTCTGTCGGCAAGGCGCAACTATCCGTGTTGCGTAACCCGTATGTATGGGTACTTGCCTTTGCTTCGGCTTTCATGTACATCAGCCGCTACGCCGTCAATGGCTGGGGCGTGTTGTACTTGCAGGAGGCGAAGGGCTACGAATTGGCATCGGCTACGCAAATCATCTCTATCAACGCCTTGCTCGGTATCATCGGCACGGTGTTCTCCGGCTGGTTGAGTGATGTTGCGTTTCGGGGCAACCGCTATATTCCGGCCGTGACGGCGGGTGTGTTGGAGGTGATAGCATTGGTGCTGTTTGCTTTCGGCGGCAATGCGCTATGGGTGAACATCTTGGCGATGGTGCTTTTCGGTATTGCCATCGGGGTGCTGATATGTTTTCTCGGAGGCCTTATGGCGGTGGACATTGTCCCTCGCGAAGCCTCGGGTGCGGCTTTGGGTGTGGTGGGTATAGCCAGTTACGCTGCCGCAGGATTGCAGGACATCGCCTCGGGCTTGCTCATCGATGGGCATAAGACACTCGTCTCCGCTGCCGGCGAACCCGAAGTGTTCCGCTATGACTTCACATACGCATTGTGGTTCTGGATAATAGCCGCCGTTCTCTCTGTCCTTCTCGTTACCATTGTCTGGCACAAAGCCCGCCGGAAGAACACCTAAGCCTACTCCTTTAATGCCCATTTATTTGTGCTACTTGGGGACTTTGTAAACGGACGGCTGACCAACTGCGGGCGGGGACGCCCGCATCCCCGGTGTGGACTATGTATTGTTTGGGTTGATTGTTGAAGGGCTATCGCCGTTGGGAGTATAGCGTTAATGAGTATGTGGTAGTAATTAGAGTTAATGCAGAGGATGAATAGTGAGGTGGAGCAACTATATTACTACAAGAAGATACGGCTCTTTGAAGTGGATTTCATGGGGGGGGCGACTCGGAAATCAACTTTATTTGTGCACCTGCAAATCTTTCACTACCTTTGCAATCTCAAACCAACAAACTACTATACCATGAACATTCGTGTAGGAATAATGACAGCACCACATATCGACTATGAGTCGCGAGATAACACTTTTCTCATCAAAAACGTACGCATAGGCATCGGTTTCCACTGGGATAGGACAGAAGACCAACTGTTCGAAGGACAACTACAGATACGCCAAAACCCGGACGGCACAGAAACGGCTATCAACATCCTCGATGTAGAAGACTACCTTACATCCGTCATCACATCTGAGATGTCCGCCACATCATCGCTTGAACTGCTCAAAGCACACGCCGTCATATCGCGCAGTTGGGTACTACGACCTATACTGAACCCTACACAACCAACCATACTGCCAACAGACACTGACCCAAACAGACATATCACATGGTACGAACGCGATGCACATACCGGATTCGATGTCTGCGCCGACGACCACTGCCAACGATATGAAGGCATAACACGACGAGACCAACATCCCGAAGCAGCACAACGGGTAAGACAAGCCATTGATGCTACAAGAGGACAAGTACTCACCTACAATGGATTGATTTGCGACACTCGATTCTATAAGAGTTGCGGAGGACGTACAGAACTATTCGAGAACGCATGGGCTCCTATACACTACCGCTACCTCGAAAGCGTAGAATGTCCGTATTGTAACACACATGACAAGACAATACTCTCACAAGTACTCAATGACTATGACCTCGAGACACAAGACTTCTACCGATGGCAAGTGCAATATACACGGCAAGAACTATCCGACATCATACGAGAACGCTCAGGCATAGACTTCGGAGAGATAATTACACTCAACCCGATCAAAAGAGGATCATCCTATCGCATCTATGAATTAGAAATCGTTGGGACAAAACAAACAATGGTCATAGGCAAAGAACTCGAGATACGCAAATGGCTAAGCCGCAGCCATCTGTACAGCAGTGCCTTCGATATCACATGCACACCCGCAAACCTGCACAGCCAAGATATATTCACACTACATGGACGAGGTTGGGGACACGGTGTAGGACTATGTCAGATAGGAGCCGCAGTCATGGCAAAACAAGGGTTTGATTACCAACAGATCCTAACACACTACTTCCCACATAGCCAACTGCACACACTCAACAACTAACCTAACTCACAACTGCCATTTTGTCAGCATCCCTGCCTTTGGTACGAGGATTGTTCATGGTTAAGCATAGCAGGACACACATAGCCAATGCTAAGAGAATGTAAACCTGCATATTGTAATGAAAGGAGATTTTAACTATGAATACCAATTATCAAAACAACCAACCGCAGAACGAGAACTTGCAGAAGTTTGCCATTAACCTCTGCGAGCGGGCGCAAGCGGG
>CAVKDW010000020.1:0-31213 GCA_963655075.1 Muribaculaceae bacterium
CATATGCCAACGCCGCCAGAACTCCTGTGGGTTACGCGCTTTGTAAGGAGAGTCAAAGTTCTTGGGAAGATAAAAACCCATCAACATGGCTACCCCGATAGCAATATCCGTATAACCGGAGAAATCAGCATAGACTTGTAACGAATAAGCAAATAAAGCAAACAAATTCTCAAAGCCGGAGAATAACAAAGGATTGTCAAACACCCTGTCAATAAAATTAACAGCAAGGTAGTCGCTCAGTATAATCTTCTTGGCCAAACCATTCAGTATCCAAAACAACGCCAATCCGGCGAGACGTTTGCTCAAACGGAAAGGACGATACAACTGAGGAACAAACTCATTGGCACGAACAATAGGACCTGCAACTAATTGAGGAAAGAAACTAACATAAAAGCCAAAATCTAAAGGGTTACGGACAGGCTCTATACGACCATGATAGACGTCGGCGGTGTAAGAGATGACTTGAAAAATGTAAAACGATATTCCGACAGGCAATACAATCGTATCTACCATAAAACGTCCACTATCTCGAAAACCATTGCCCACATAGGCAAACAAATCAAAGACAGCAAATTGAGTACCGAACAGACCGTTCACCATGTCGGTGAAGAAATAGGCATACTTAAAATAACAGAGTAAGCCCAAGTCTGTCACTACACTCAATATCAACCAACAACGGGCGTAGGTCTGCCGTCCGTGTATCCTGTTCCTGTATATCTTCTGAGCAATAAACCAGTCACTTAATGTGACAAACAACAGAATCAACAAAAACAGACCACTGGTCTTGTAGTAGAAGAACCAACTCACTACCATCAAGAACACATTGCGTATATGTAGCCGTGAACGAGAGGGATGCGATAACCGATCGTTAACCCTACCATGAAAACCGATTTCCATAATGAGGGAGAAAAGGCTGTACACAAGCGCAAAGAAAGCCCAGAAATAAAACTGCGTGAACAGTAATGGACTATTACTGTCAAAAGCAAATATGTGATGCAGAAACTCCATTGGGCTACTCAGTAATAGTGTCTGTAGTGTTCAATAACAATGGCTCTCGCAGATAATCCCATAACATGTTTCCCACCTTGTCTGCTCCCTTACGAGTGAAATGTATATAGTCACTTCCTGCTAAACCACGCTTCTGCCAAACGAGCATACTGTTACGCCCACCCATAGCCTGATATAGACTCCAATAACCTATCTCCTCCTCATGAGCCATCTTGACCAAAGCACGATCCAAATAGGGCAACAAAGGATAAGTGATCAGTTCGCCTTCTATGCGGGTGGACATATCACTGGGACCGATAAATAGGATAGAAGCATCAGGAGCACATTGCTTCATATAGCGAACTTGTTGACGCAGGCTGTTCACATAACCGGTCAACGTTGAACGATTCTCCGTATTAGGTAACATATTACCTCCGAACTGCAAAATGATAAGACGTGTGTTAGTCTGGGCAAAAAAAGACGCCAATGCTTCTTGGCTTATCTGAGTGAAGACTACTCCGGAGCAACCCCGCATAGGTATATTATCCACCAACACACCGGTTGCTTGTTCCAAACTCACTCCATATACCTCACCTTTACCATGCAGATGAATAGAACAACGGGTAACACAGGTTGACAATCTGGCTATATACTGGCTATCAACAGGTGTACAAAGTGTATCATTATGTACACAGACATCGGCATCAATACCTTTTGCCAACAACCGAACTTGACTGAAACGGTTATATACATGGTCGTTCTCCATGGGCTCTATGCTGATGCAGATATCCTCACTACCCGATTTGACAGAGTCATCCATCAGGGCTACTTGCCCCATCACACCATACTCTTCCGATGGACGGCGCATCGAACGGGGACCATAGACGATATATCGTTTAGGTCCTCCTTGAATGGACTGTATAGCACCATTCATCTTGGTTACCTGGCGCACACTACGTGTCGGGATAGTCTGATGCAGAGGTATCAATCCCACACCGCCACCACCATACACCTTTTGCAACTGTTCTCGTAACACAGCACTGATACGATCCTCTTCTATCTGTGAGTCCCCATAATGCACCACACGCACCTGCTGTGAACGCGTCGCGCCTAACGCCTCATAAAAAGCCTGTAAATACTGCCGTGTGTCTTTATCATTCATCTGTGAAGAAGACAACGGGGACTGGCTACGTGTAGCAGGAAGAGAAACAATCTTGTCTGTGTCTGCAGGTGCTGCCATCGACAGAGTGTTCTCTGCAACATCCTTAGCCATAACGGACAACAGATCAGCACTGTCACTCGGCATAACGTCCGAATGGGGAAGACTGTCAAGCGGTGCCGGAATCTCCAACATCTCAGCAACTGTCGGCCAACGCAGGGCTTTCGTACCTATATGCCAACCATCAGAAGGAACCAAACAACATAGTACAGCCAATAGTGCTATGATAGTCCATAATATAATACATACCTTGGAAGGACGCATATCTCCTTATTTCCAGAGTGCCTTGGTGAATAATAACAATACGGTAAATATCTCCAAACGACCGATCAGCATGACAACAGTCATCACCCATTTACCGATAGATGGAAACATCGCGTATGTGCCGGCAGGACCATACTGCCCAATACTCGGCCCTACATTACCTATAGCAGTTATGGCAGTGCCTATAGACTCATCGAAATCCACCCCCAATGCACAAAAGATAAGTGTCGTAGCCGCTAATATCAGAACAAAGAACATCATAAATGCCATGACATTATTGGTCGTTTGTTGTGTGAGAGGCTTATTGTTTATCTTAACAGGAACAATGGCATTAGGGTGAATACGGCGCTTGAACTCCATCAATCCACTCTTCACAAAAATAGCAATACGCACCCACTTGATACCTCCGGACGTGCTGCCGGAAGAGGCTCCCGTCAACATCAGAAACAAAACTACCACCCATAAGAATGGAGCCCACTGCATGTAATCGCAGATTGCAAATCCGGAAGAACTGATAGTCGTGACCGAAGTGAAGAAAGCACTGCGGAAATTATACTCCAAGTCAGATAAAAACACAGGGAAACTCCACACCTGCACACTTCCGAGTATCTCGTCAATCATCAGACCAACCGTCAAAACCAAGGTCGCTACAACGACGGCTCCTATGTACCAGCGAGTCTCTTCATCGTGCAATAGCCGCTGAGGCTTGCGATGAAAAAGCAGGATAATCAATCCAAAATTGATACCTGACAGCAACATGAACATGGCCACGGTATAGTGAATAGCGGGGTTGGTATAATATGCTAAACTTATATTCTTGGTACTGAAGCCTCCTGTAGATATTGTCGAGAATGAATGGCAGATACTGTCAAACAGCGGCATACCCTCTGCCCACAGCAAGATAACTTCAGCACCGGTCAGTAAGATATAGGTAATCCACAAATGTTTGGCAGTATCAGCAATACGCGGAGATAACTTCTCATAACTCACCCCCGTCACCTCTGCAGCATACAACTGCGTGCCGCCTAAACCAAACATCGGCAGAATGGCAATACATAACACAATGATACCCATACCTCCCAACCATTGGGTCAAAGCGCGCCAGAACAATGCACCGTGTGTCATCTGCTCAATATCCTCCACTATCGTTGCACCTGTCGTGGTAAAACCGGACATCGTCTCAAACCACGCATCGGTGATAGTATCTATCTGACCACTCAGGTAATAGGGAAACATACCAAACAGGGAGAAGAGAACCCATACCAATGCCACGATCACATAACCCTCACGCTCGCCTACATGCCGCTCTGCACGCCTCCCCACCAATAAACCGATACAGCCTGCACACAACGTTAATAAAGTGGAGATAAGAAAAGTCCCGTCATCCGCATCACCGTACGACCAACTGACCAACGTAGCCAATCCCATAAACAACGCCTCGATGAGCAACAAGGCACCCATCGTACGAAAGACTAACCGGGTATTAAATGCACGGGTCATTGAAAGAAACGTTCTAACTTACGTAATGCTTGACTGGTACAGAACACAACAACCATATCGCCTGGTATAATCTGTGTATCTCCGTTTACCAAGATACCTTCACCTGCCCGTACAATAGCACCGATATTCGTGTCATGAGGCAAATCCAAATCACGTACCTTGTGACGCGTGATACGACTGCCCTCTTCCGCCATAAACTCCACAATTTGAGCATCAGCATTGGTCAGGTTGCGAACATTTAGAACACTCGCATCCAACAACATCTGATAGATATACGAGGCGGCAATAGTCTTCTTATTCAGTACCGTACCAATATCCAGAGCCTCTGCCATGGGGATGTAATCAATGTTCTCAATATCAGCAACAGTCTTGCGGACACCAAATCGTTTGGCGGCTAAACAGGCGAAGATATTCGCTTCACTACGATCCGTGACTGCGACAAAAGCATCCGCATCTTGTATCCCCTCGTCCTTCAACGCCTCCATATCACTACCGTCGATATTGATAATCAGAGCATTATTAACCTTCTCACTCAACTTGTAACACAAGTCCCTATCTGCTTCCAGGATCTTGATATTCAACCCGTCAGGCAAGTTCTGTACCGCCTTCTGTGCAATACGTGTACCACCATAAAAGATGATATTACGTATATCATGCTTCTGCTTGCCCATCTGCTCACGCAGGGATTCCATGTTCTCGTGGGTACAGACAGCATATACCATATCCTCCGCCTTGATCTCATCTTGCCCTCGGGGAATAATGGTCTCCTGACCACGCTTGATAGCCACTACACGGTATAGCCCGTGAGCAAAATAGCCGGACAGGAACTGCTTCCCGACGACATCCGCATTATCACGAACCTTCACTACGCAAAGTTCTAAGGCCCCGTTACATAACGTGATATGATAACGCATCCAACTCGTCTTCAACGAAGACTCTATCTCATGAGCCGCCAAAACTTCGGGGTAGATAAGGTGATTAAGACCCATCTCTTCAAACAGACGCCTGTTCTCTGGCTGTATGTACTCGTAGTTATCAACACGCGCTAACGTCTTCTTTGCACCCAACTCGTTGGCTATCAGACAGGCAGTGATGTTCTCTGACTCTGACGGAGTAACGGCTATGAACAGATCGACATCATGTACTCCTATATCTTTCAAATCATGAATAGACGTAGGACTACCCACCTTGGTCAACATGTCATAGTTGGCATCTAAATCACCTAAACGCTCTTGCTTCTCGTCAATCAGACTGATATCCATGTCTTCCCGGGAAAGAAGTTTTGCCAAGTGTGTCCCTACCTCTCCGGCACCTGCAATAATGATTCGCATAAGCCCTCCTTGTCTAATTTTAATAGATGGTATAACTCTTTTGTACTACCATGCTCCACAAATTGATCATGTACTCCCAGACGGGTAATATGGGGTGTATAACCCTTATCTGCCATATACTCCACGACTGCACTGCCCAAACCGCCCTCTGTCATTCCGTCCTCCACCGTGACAACAGCGGAGAAATGCTCGCCCACATATTGCAGTAAGTCCTGATCGATAGGCTTTAACCAGCGCATGTCATAGTGGGCAAATAGACCCGCCTTACCCGACTCCTCCAATGCAGATATCGCCTCGTCAACCGTGTTTCCTATGGCTCCGATACTCAAGACTGCCACTTTCTCTCCTTGACAGACACAGACACCTTTGCCAATCTCTACCGGTGGCAACGAGGCTCTGGAGATACTCCTGCCTCGTGGATAACGAATAGCAATAGGAGCATTGACATCTTGCGCTAACACCATCATCTGCTCCAAAGACTCGGATGTCATCGGAGCACCGATAATCAGGTTAGGTATAGGACGCAAATAGGCCAAGTCCATGAGCCCGTGATGTGTCGCTCCATCGTTGCCCACGATACCTGCACGGTCAATACACAAGACAACGTGTAACTTAGGTAACGCAACATCGTGGATGATATTGTCGTATGCACGCTGCAGGAAACTCGAGTAGATATTGCAATAAGGTATCAAACCCTGTTGGGCCATGCCTGCAGAGAAAGTCACAGCGTGACCCTCTGCGATACCAACATCAAACACACGCTCCGGTATCTCCTTTTGCATGATACTCATACTGCAACCACTCGGCATGGCAGGCGTAACACCGACGATAGAACCATTCTGCCGTGCCAACCGCAATAACGTGTTACCGAACACCTCTTGCCACAGAGGTGTGGTCGACGACCCGTTATGCAACAACTCACCCGTCTTCGCATCAAACTCACCCGGAGCATGCCAGGTAGTCTGATCTTTCTCAGCCGGCGCATAACCATAACCTTTGCGGGTGATGATATGCAGCACCTTGGGACCTTGATAGTTCTTTATCTCACCCAATATGCGAACAAGATCTTCTACATTATGCCCGTTGGCAGGACCAAAATAACGGATGTTAAGCCCCTGAAAGATATTCTTCGACTGACGCGTGAGAATAGCCTTTAGGTTATTGTTAAAACGCAACACCCTGCGTTTCTTGTTGTCATCTATCAGATGTAACTTACGGGCAATCTGATAGAGCCTCCAACGCAGCGTGTTATAACGCTCACTCGTGGTGATATCTACCAAGTATTGTGTGAAACCACCGCGTAAAGGGTCAATAGCCATGTTGTTATCATTCAGTATGATAAGCAGGTTATTGTTATCCATCGAAGTGTTATTCAATCCCTCAAAAGCCAACCCGCCGGTCATCGCACCATCACCAATGATGGCAACTACATTGTGAGCCTTGCGCCCCTCTGCCTTAGCTAACCTCTCCTCGGCAATCTCTATACCCAAAGCCGCAGAGATACTATTACTCGCATGCCCCGCTACAAAAGCGTCATACTCACTCTCCGCAGGGGTAGGGAAAGGTGCTAAACCCTTAAACTGTCTATTCGTATGGAAACGCTGACGCCTACCCGTCAGTATCTTATGGGCATAAGCCTGATGCCCGACATCCCAAACCAACTTGTCATTGGGAGTGTCAAAGACATAGTGCAACGCCACCGACAACTCAACGGTACCTAACGAAGATGCTAAATGACCCGGGTTATGACTTAGTTCTTGAATGATAAAATCACGTAACTCGCTACATACCTGTGGCAACGCTTCACGAGGTAACCGCTTGAGATCACTCGGATAATCTATCTTGTCTAAAAATCTATACTCCATGTGTACAGTATCCCATTAGTCGTATGTCTCCATTGCTGTGCTATCAGTAGTGCTTGGACAAAACGAACAGGTCTGCAAAGATAAAACAAATGTATGAATTATACAACTTATCTGCTATTCTTATCCACTATATCCATTCCTCCCTATCATGGACGAACTGCTTTACGTCCCGTCATATCGTACCATACCCCGCCACGAACAATATACCAATGCCCGTCATGTAACACTTTCTCCACAGACGACTCCCGCTGTCCATACACATCCTCAACAGCAGTCGTACCCATATAGGCAGCCCATGCGTTGGGGATACCATAACCATACCGTTCGTCAGGAGAAGTGTACCTGTCGGCGGAACGGATAATGCGCGCACGTATATCCATGTTGTTACAATCCGGCAGTGCCGACCATAGACAGGCTGCCATACCCGCCAACAACGGACAGGCAAACGATGTCCCGTTCGTAAAGACCACCTGGTTGCTCGAAGGACGGATAGTGGCAGCATTCCGACCTACGGCACACACATCAGGCTTGATCCTGCCATCCGCACTCGGACCATACGAAGAGAAAGATGCGATTGCACCGTTAACATCCACTGCACCCACTGACAAGATGCTGTCAGCATCCGAAGGAGCCGTGAGGTATCTCCACTCACTGTCGCCTTCATTACCTGCTGCCAAACATACCAGCATTCCCTTGCGAGCCGCTATCGTCGCAGCCCGGGAGACACGTGTCGTCTTGCCATCCATGTCCGCGTAGGTCAGATCCCAGGCATAATCGTCAAAGAGGAAATAACCCAACGAGACAGAACAGATATGCACACCCAACGAATCAGCCAACTCAAAGGCTGCAACCAGGTTATCCATCTCTTTCGGACTCTCTGTCACACTCTCCTCACTACGTATCATGTAGTACATGGATCGTGTGGCAGCACCGCGAAAATCACTCGTGATAGCAGCGATAGTTGACAGACACATAGTACCATGACTACCTGTACTGCCAAAGAAATCATCAACGTCATCGGTCAGGTCATACCAACCTGCTAACTGCTGACGCACACTGTCCAAAGCCGCCAAAGTATTCGCTTTCTCAAAACCACCATCAATCACGGCTATACGGATACCTTGCCCGTGATAACCGGCATCATGCAGAGGCTGAAGGTTATAAGCACTCAACTGTCGCTGAGCCTCGCCATAATCGGAAAAGGTCATATCACGTTTTGTAAATACGCGACGACGGACATAACGACTCTCCCATGACTCATCATACCTCGTCTGCTCCACCTTCTGCACAAAAGGCCATAGACGTATCCGCTGCAAGACAGAGGTATCAGAGACACCTATGGTCGCACCATTCATCCAACGGGAAGTGTGATAGATACGTACCCCAACATGGCGCAGACTATCCATATAAACAGGCGATACCGCATAGTCCAACGAATCAATCTCTATGCCATGCTTCTCACGCATGGACATGGCTGTGACACTCAATGCCACATCCTGAGAACCCGCCTTGTCGCAGAAACTGACGAAATAAACATTGAGTAATATACTTAATAGGGCTGTCATCATAACATTCTCTAATCTTTACGAACCAACTGAACAACATTCTCCACATGCTGGGTGTGAGGAAACATATCCACAGGCTGAACACGTGCTACACGATACATGCTGTCCAACAAGTTCAGATCACGTGCCTGCGTAGCAGGATTACAACTCACATAGACGATACGCTGCGGAGCAGCAGACAATATCGTGTTTACTACATCCTCATGCATACCGGCACGGGGAGGATCGGTGATAATAACATCGGGACGACCATGCATCGACACAAACGACTCCGTCAATATATCCTTCATGTCACCCGCAATAAACTCTGTGTTGGACAAACCGTTCAAGGAGGCATTAACCTTCGCATCCTCTATGGCTTCCGGCACATACTCAATACCAATGACACGATGTGCCTGCTTGGCAACGAAATTGGCAATAGTACCCGTGCCGGTGTATAAGTCGAAAACTAACTCCTTGCCCGACAACTCGGCAAACGAACGGGCTACCTTGTACAACGCATAGGCTTGCTCCGTGTTGGTCTGATAGAATGACTTGGGACCTACCTTGAAATGCAAACCCTCCATCTCCTCCATGATATGGTCTTGACCGGCGAAGACGATCACCTCCTGATCGGCAATAGTGTCGTTCAATTTCTTGTTCACCACATACAACAGACTGACAATCTCCGGGAAAGAGTCGCGCAGAAAACACATCAGACGCATGTCGGGCTCTGTTCCCCAAACCACGATCAGCATGACCTCACCCAAATGATTGGTGCGTATGATCAGTGTACGCAACTGACCCTCGTGCGAATGTTCGTTATGGAAAGTCAAACCATTCTCCCGTGCAAAAGAACGCACGGCATTGCGGATGCGATCGTTGATGGGAGACATCAAATGACATGACTCAATATCCAACACCTTGTCAAAACAATTGGGGATATGAAAACCTATACCATACGACGTATCTGCCTTGTCCAAACCGCCCGCTGCACGTATCGTGTCCCAACTCAGCCACTTCCTGTCTGCACAGGTAAACTCTAACTTGTTCCTGTAACCGTAGATATGCTTGCTGCCTATGATGGGAGATATAGTCGGCAATGCCACTTTCCCGATGCGCGTCAAAGCGTCCGACACCTGCTGCTGCTTATAGCGTAACTGCTCTTCGTAAGGCAGTATCTGCCATTTACACCCGCCACACTCCCCAAAATGGGAACACTTAGGCGCGCAGCGCTGGACGGAAGGACGGACAAGACGCTCGACACGACCCTCCATAAACGAATGCTTGCGCTTCGTCACTTGCACGTCAACAATATCACCGGGGACACAATAGGGAACGAACAGCACCATGTCATTGACACGGGCTAAGGCCTTCCCCTCTGCTGCTATACCGGTGATCGCAACACCCTCTAACAATGGTAAGTTCTTTTTCATCGCATAATCCAATGGATACAATCTGTGTATATGTCTGCAAAATTGTGCACACTCTCCAACATCAACGACCAACACAATGTACGACCGGCACCGGCCTCCGTTCCCGCATAGCCTACACAAGCCCCCACACCGGTATCGGCAAAACGTGCCATGTACTGTGCACCACTGCCCGAAGGCACGATACCATCAGGATTCTCGGTGTGCAGCACCCTGTCGTTAGGCTCCGTATAGAATGTGTATTCCCTGTCTGCCCACTCTCCGACACCCCGTAACTGACCCGCATGAGAGGCATGGGTGCTGCGGAAAGAGTAATGCAGATACCCGTTCACAAAAGCACGATCAGCCGGACACTGCATATCACTCGCTATATAAGCACCCGACAACAAGAGCCGGCCTCCCCTGTCCAAATACTCTCCCAAGACATGCTGCAAGGACGTGTCCATACAGTGGAAAGACGTATCGGTGCCGAGAATAGTCGTGCGCTGCTTGCCCAATATCACATCCACCATATCGTAACTGCCTATACTGTCCAAACCCTTGGCACTGCTACTCACATAGGAATACCCCATCTCTGCCAACACACGACCGTGCATACTGGGGTAGTCAAACGTGTTCCCCATAGTCGTGATAGACTGCTTGTCACTGTAACACATACCCCAGCCGCTGTTATCATCGCTGACCCAGGGTAACCGGCTGTCGAACTCATACTGCTCACCGATGTAGGAGAAGTCACGGCCATACGGCACTGCATGATGCTGCGGACGGATACCCATATACGTACTGTCTGCAAACCAGTCAGGACCACTCACCCTGTCAAAACCATTCACAATCAGCACACGGCCTTTCTCTGCCGGTGAGATATAAGCCGACAACACCTCACTCGGCATACTCACACCACCCGCATTACCGGCCACCACGCGGACATCGTAGCGGACACCCGACAGCATGGACATGAGATACTGCGTTGAGGTCACACGCACACCGTTATCCCAATCGCCACCGTCTCGACGCGTGTAAACGACGTAATACGATGGTTGGGCTGTCGGCTCCAAGAGGTCGGGCGTGGCTCGCCACGACACACGCAACCTATCACCCTCCCTCTCCATACACATGGCATGCACAGGCAGAGGCTGTACTTGATACGAGGTGCCGTACTGCTCATGTATGAAACGCAAGATGCCCTTGTATATGGCACGCGACACAGCGAACTTGACACGGGGATCCAACCCGAGACGCATGTCATGGTAGTTCTGATGGGACAGCAACTCCAACAAGATAGCAGGCACCTTGGGATGACGGGACTCGGCATACGAGGCGTTATTCAACTGCCTGCGCATCCAATGAGAGGTGAAAGACTGCATGTCCTCCACGATCTGGGTCTGTACATAGTCCCCCAGGTCTCTCGACAAGAGCCTGCTCTTGCCCGTAGGGAACACCTTGCTACCTGTATCATCATGGTCGGTGTAGATAAGCAAGGTACCAAGTATAGTGTCGTTCATCTTCACACCCGCATCCGTGTGAAAAGCCAAACTGACATGGACAGGCACACCCAAACCCGACTCCTGTGGATTGGACACGCTACCACCCGCTAAGTAATTGACCCACCTGCCGCGGGAGGCATAGTCATCGATATAGTCATTGTGACTATACGTGTAGTTGTATATGCTGTCAGGCACCCCCGCATACTGCATCCAATAACGCGCACCTTCCAAATATCTCGGCATACCGCTCGTCATGGCCAACAGCATGTTCTCCGCCAAGGCGACGCTATCTACCTCCTCATCTACACGCTGGACGACAGAACGGGACGAGGGGACATTACCTATGGGGGACGGTTGAGGATAACGCGCCACACTACCCATACCACCGCCAAACTTCACAGCATCGGCGGTCACCACTTGCCCAAAACCGTCTTCATTAGTCAAGGCGACATAGTTGGCATCACTGTCCTCACCAAAAGCAAAAGTGCCCAAATAAACCCATGTGCCTCCACCCATACGCTGGTTGACACTGTACTGCGTCTTCTGACCCTTGTGCATGACCGTATAACAAGCCCTGTCTGTGCTGTTAGGCAGCGTCTTATAGGACACATAGACCGCGTACTCACCCTCGGGCAGAGTGGGGACATAACGCAACTCCGAACCGGAACGCAAGGCAGACGTAGCCTCAGCAAAACCACCCGTCAAAAACGGGTTCTGACCCTCAGTCAACACCTCCTGGGGATGACCCCAGCCACCACTCGGGACAAAACGAAAAACAGAAGGACCGACAACACTTGCCTCCGTCTCATCTATCACCTGCTCCCGGGACTGCCAATCGCGCTCACGGGGCTGGACAACAACAGCACCCGCATTCTCCAACATAGGAACCAAAAAAGTGCCGGTGTAAGAAGACGTATAGACATCCTCTACCGTTGTCCATACCTTGGCACGTTGCCACAACCATGTCGCTGACTCCTGGTTATAATACCGGCCATGACTGCCCCACAAAGCGATATGCTTACCGTCCAAACCCTTGTTCACCTGGTAAACACGCGACTTGTTGCTTACCCACGGCGAACCCGTAGCTAACGTATAACGGGCTGAACGGGCACGATGACGGTAACGGGAGGTGACTAACTCTCCGATCTCGTAACCATCACTGTAGATGGACACACGACCCTGTGAATGACCCAATACGATAGTACTGACCAACGAACGCAAAGAACGAACCTCCGACTCGCTCAGGGATACCTGGCTCAACGCACGATTCGTATAGATACTCACGTCTTTATTCTTGACACGTATCCGGGTCACTTTGACACACTCCGTATAAGCGTGCTGACGAACAACCTGGGTTAAACTGTCCGACAGAACCTGACGATCAATAGCAGAAACAGAAACACACAAACCTGCCAACACAAACAGTACGGTATATCGCTTCAACCATACCAACAGAGTATATCTTCTCATAGAGTATATCTTCTCAATTATACAATAACACATACACAATCACGCATACGAAACAACGCATACACAATTATGCACAGGAAATAACGCACAAAAGTACATAAATACTACCACATGCACAAATAAAAACATCCCACTATACCACCACAAAGACACTGGGGACGCGGGCGCCTCGCCTGCGGACAAGCCGTCAGGCTTGAGATACTATATTATTCCTTACTCATTATCGGCGCAATCCGTCCACAACATCAATTACACATTAAAAATTACAAATTAAACATTAATTCAACCTTCAGCACCACATGTGCTGATCTTGAGCAGAAGATAAGCCGATCTTGAGCAGACCTTAACCTAACCTAAACCTTCTCAAAAATATAGTATTTTTAACATTCGACAACCATATAACGAAAAACTCTCCACTACCAACTACTCTCAACTTTTCAACTCATAAACTTAATAAACTCCAAAAATTGCATACCTGCAAATCTTTTACTACCTTTGCAAGCGGATTAGTATCGTTAATACAAAACACGACCACACCCTCTTACTCCAAATAAAACTATGGCTAAACGTATTACCAGACCGACATCTCACCCTACCAAAAGTGACACCAACATAAACCCTATATACGTAGAACGAACACATAAGAACAAACTCGCTCATCTGTGCCATGACATACACGAGATGACACGTAGCACGCGTTTCCGTCTTCTCATCGGGATACTGCTCTTGACAATAGCGCTGATGCTACTCATTGCATACATCAGTTTCTATTTCACGGGGGCCAACGACCTGTCTATCATCGAACAGACAGCCGGAGACCGGAAGGCTATGCGCATGGCTGTACAAAACGTACTCGGACTACCGGGAGCTATCATTGCACGTTGGCTCATTGACGGCACATTCGGTATAGTATCCATACTGCCTGTCCTGCTACTCGGAGCGTATGCTGTGAGACTTATATACGACTACCCACTGCATGGATGGAAGATGTTCTTCGCCACTGCTTTTGCCTTACTGTGGGGTTCCATCACACTCGGCTTTGCGCAACAAATGACAGGTACAGGGTCATTCTTCCGATGGGGAGGGGCACACGGACAACTATTGGCTGCATGGGCTACATCGTATGTGCAGTGGCTCGGACTACTACTCATTCTCATCGTCACACTCGTCCTGTTCCTCATCATCATCGATAAACACTTCATCGACAACTGCCGACACTTTGCACAAGGGTGCAAGAGACTGTTCCGGAAAAAAGAGAAACAACCTCAGGACACAGAAAACCCGACAGAGGATATCACTTCAAAACCCATCGATATACATATCGAGATAGAACACCCGAACGAAGATGCACAAAACGATAACAACGATATACATATAGATATCGCAAAACCTACCATAGAAGAATCTTCACACCCAACAGACGATGACAATGGAGATACGATAGACGTGGAGATAGAAAAACCTGCTGACGTCGAACTGACCGAACAGGACTCGGAGTACTGGCTGCGAAAACTCGGACCATACGACCCGCGCAAAGACCTGGAGAACTACCACTTCCCTACACTCAACCTGCTCAAGGTCTATGACAATGAGACAGCACCTATCATCAACCAAGAGGAGCAACAAGCCAACGCCAACCGTATCGTCACCACCCTACGCAACTTCGACATCGAGATAGACTCTATCAAAGCCACCGTCGGACCCACCGTCACACTCTATGAGATAGTACCCAAAGCCGGCATACGAATATCCAAGATACAAAACCTCGAGAACGATATCATGCTCTCGCTATCCGCTATGGGTATTCGTATCATCGCACCTATGCCAGGGAAAGGCACCATAGGCATCGAAGTGCCGAACGAGAAACCACAAGTCGTATCCATGCACTCCGTCATCGCCTCCAAACGTTTCCAAGAAGAGAAAAAGATGCGCCTGCCGGTCGCCATCGGACGTACGATCACCAATGAGGTATTCCTCTTTGACCTTGCCAAGACACCTCACCTGCTCGTGGCCGGTGCTACAGGACAAGGTAAGTCCGTCGCTATCAACGCTATCATCACCTCGCTGCTCTATAAGAAACACCCGGCAGAAATCAAGTTCGTACTCGTGGACCCGAAGATGGTCGAGTTCGCACCTTACAAACCCCTCCTGAGACACTACCTCGCTGCCATGCCCGATGTGAACGAGAACGACATCATCATCACCGACTGCGACAAGGTCATCAATACGCTCAACTCACTCGTCATTGAGATGGAGAACAGATACAAAATCCTCATGGATGCAGGAGTGCGCAATATCGAAGACTACAACGATAAGTTCATACACCGACGACTCAACCCCGAGAAACTCGTAGCAGAGTCATTACACCACCGATACCTACCCTATATCGTCATCATCATTGACGAGTACGGCGACTTCATCATGCAGGCAGGCAAACAGGTCGAGACACCTATCGCACGTATCACACAGAAAGCACGTGCCGTAGGTATGCACATGATACTCGCCACACAACGCCCGTCCGTCGGTATCGTGACGGGAGTCATCAAAGCGAATATACCTACACGTATAGCCCTCCGCACACAGTCCGCCATCGAATCACGTATTGTCCTCGACACAAAAGGAGCAGAACAACTCATCGGACGGGGCGACATGCTCTACTCAGGCAATAGTAGCATCACACGTATCCAGTGCGCTTTTGTCGATACACCCGAGGTGGACACCATCGTCAACTACATAAAAGACGAACAACACTACCTGCAACCCTATCAACTACCGGAATATATCCCGGAGGGACCGGACGATGCAGCGACACCCGGCAGCGTGGACATGAAGCGGCTTGACCCTATGTTCGCCGATGTAGCACGCTATGTCGTAGTGAAACAAGAAGGATCAACATCAAGACTCCAACGCGCCTTCGAGATAGGATATAACCGTGCCGGCAAACTGTCCGACCAACTCGAGGCCGCAGGCATCGTTGGACCGAACAAAGGACCAAAAGGACGAGACGTCCTTATCCAGGATATGGACGCACTCGAACAGAAACTCCAAGACCTCGGCGCTGTATAACCACACAGGGACACAGGCGAGAGAACAACATACAACCCGATAGAATATGAGTAACATAACGCATACATTCAAACTCAGAAAACCCAAAACTAATACAAGCCACCTCTCTGAGGGGGTTGGGGAAGCCAGGTTTGAGAGAGGCCTCTTGTTCTTACTGCTCTTCCTACTTCCCTTCCCCACACACGCTGCCACACTGCCTTCCCTCCTCTCTGCTCTCGAGACCCAAACGCTACAATCTGACTTCACCCTCTCCGTCACCGACGAACAGTCACAACCTATGACCTATGCCGGAACTTTAACTATGCAAGCAGACCGTTTCATACTCTCTATGTGGTCTATCGAAGCAGCCTACGATGGGACAACACTCTATATGTACAACGATGATACGGAAGAACTAACTCTCTCCACACCTACAGACGAAGAACTGCGACAGACTAACCCCTTCCTCTACGCACAAGCACTCGTACCCGTCTGCCAAGTTGAAGAGAAAGAACTCCCCGACAAAGGGCAGACAATCATCACTCTCACTCCCCACGACACCTCGGCAGGCATCGCACGATTCACACTACGGGTCAACACCACTACCCTGCTCCCCCTATCGGTAGAGATACGCGAGACAACAGGCAAGACCACCACCCTGCGCCTCACTAACCCCACATACCTCACCACAACCCCCACTTTCACCATCACCAAACCCGATGCCTTCCTCAACGACATAAGATAGTTGCCGGGCAAATAGTGCCACAAATATAAGAACGACATAATTCAAATTAAAACATCTCATTATTGAGCAATGTAGTTTGACATAGAGATATATTTGAACCTAAAGAATAAGAACTGGCTAAATACAACAACCATCATGAATACAAACGATATCCAACCTGTAACAGATACCAAAGGCTTTCATACTCAATGCCTCATCATCGGCTCCGGCCCTGCCGGCTACACCGCCGCCATCTACGCCGCACGCGCAAACCTACACCCTGTCCTCTTCGAGGGGATGCAGACGGGCGGACAACTCATGATAACCACTGAAGTGGAGAACTTCCCGGGCTACCCGGATGGCGTAGAACCTTTCCGGATGATGGACGACATGCGACGCCAAGCAGAACGCTTCGGAGCAGACATACGTCCGGGCGTCGTCACACAAGTCAACCTCAACACATCTCCAAAGCGCATACAGATAGATGACACCGACTGGTGGACAGCCGACACCGTCATCATCGCCACAGGCGCAAGTGCCAAGTTCCTCGGCATACAGTCCGAAGAAGACTACAAAGGGCGCGGCGTCTCGGCATGCGCCACGTGCGACGGATTCTTCTACAGAAAAAAGACAGTCGCTGTCGTAGGAGGAGGAGACACCGCATGCGAAGAGGCAACATACCTGGCGGGACTATGCGAGAAAGTGTATATGATTGTCCGAAAACCATACCTGCGTGCCTCAGAGATAATGCAGCAGAGGGTGAAAAATAATCCAAAGATTGAGATACTATTCGAACACAATACACTCCGCCTCACAGGAGAAGCCAAAGTACAGGGAGCAGACCTCATCTACCGCAAAGGGACACCCGATGAACAACTCCGCCATATTGACATCGACGGCTTCTTCTTGGCTATCGGACATAAACCCAACACGGATATCTTTGCTGATTACCTGCAACGCGACGCAGAAGGATACATCATCGTGAAGGAAGACACCCCTTGCACCAATATCCCCGGTGTCTATGCAGCAGGCGACTGCGCCGACCCACACTACCGTCAGGCCGTCGTCGCAGCAGCCTCCGGATGCAAAGCAGCCATAGAAGCCGACAGATATCTCAACGCCTGAACACGCTCATTCTTATAGCCGATACACCACACTCCCCTACATACATAGGTAACAACGATACAGGCTGCCGTGCACGGCAGCCTGTATCGTTTTGTCCCTGTACTCAAACTTCATTCCCCGAGAGGCGTACATAAAAAGGAGCCATATTTTAGAAAAAGACATACTAAGTTAATATAATGCACTCGCACACCCGACATGTTTGTCGAGATAGAAACTTTGTATTAATTTTGCGACGTCTTTACGTACCGCAATAGTGCTTTTTATTTGATAAATCTAAAAAAACAGCACATTCTGCATAAAGATAGTACAGTATAAAAACAACGTAAAACAAATCATGATATCACTTGTCACTCTCTCACATCGAGTACAAGTCATAAGAACATATTAGGTATGAAGAAAATTTACTCGTTAGTTCTATCTATCCTCTGCTGCACAAACATCTGCACATTTGCACAACAACTCCCTAACGCAGACTTTGAAGACTGGAGTGCAGCTGCTTTCAATGGTAACCCACAACCTGCCAACTGGAACGCCAGCAATGTGACACAATTCGGGTTCAAGTTCAACTTTGCACACAAAGAAGCAGGACATACAGGTTCCGCTTCGATGATGGTACAAGACCAGAGCGTGGGTGCCATGGGGATCACAGAGGTGTCGCCTGGCTACTTCTCTCTCGGACAGCCATGGGTGTACATCCAGAGTCTCACCGCTACCGGCGAAGCCACCGCCGGCACAGAAGGAGGTATCACGTGGACATACCGACCTGACACCATGTCCGTGTGGATAAAACGCACCGGCAGCAATGTGGACAAAGAAGACTTTTATCTACTCTACTACGCCTGGACAGGAACAGCCCAGAGTTCGAAATACAAGGGCAAGAACGGCAACTGTACCTCTGTCAGTAAGACCAACGAAGAGAGTGATATCCGACTCGCACTTGACGGCAACGAATGTGGTACGGACACCAAAGCCAACCAGATAGCTGAAGGTATGTGGCGCGAGAAAAAAGAATATGCTGACTGGACAAACATCCGGGTTCCTATATATTACATGAATAGTGATGTTCCCACGATGATGAACATCATCTTCTCCGCCAGCAACTATCCTAATTTCCGTGCCAACAGCGGTTTATACGCCGGCAACTCTCTCTATGTGGATGATATAGAACTTATCTACTCCTCGCATATACAGAAACTATATATAGATGGGAAAGAGTGGAAAGGATTCAATCCCAATTCGACAGAGGAACAGATATACTCACTCGGACGTAGTGCCACAACAATACCAAGCATCAAAGCTGCGCGCGGTGCGGGTAGCCTTACCAACGCAAGAGGGACAACGGTACAGATGTCGGGACGGGAACTCACTGACAGCGAGATAACCATTACCAATGGGACAATAGATGGCACACCTACCATCATCACTGTCGCCGCCGAAGATGGTAGTAGCACCACAACGTACAAGATACGATTTGTGCGGGAACCAAGCACCAACTCCAAACTGGCAGGAATTACCATCAATGGGAAAGACATCAACACATACAACGTCACTTTCAATCCAAACATATTCGCATATACCGTCACACTGCCGTATGGAACAATATCTATCCCACAAATAGCCGTAGAAGGACAAGAAGAGGAACAGACTATCAGCATCACACAACCTACCTCACTCCAAAGCAACGCAACTATACAAGTGACAGCCGCTGACAAGAAGACTATCAGCGTCTATACTATACGTTTCGAAGTAGCACTGTTAGCCGACAACACGCTCAAAGATATCCTCATCAATGGCGAACCACTCAGCGGATTTACCCCTTACCAAACAACCTACCGCGTCTCATTACCTACCAGCACAACCTCCATACCAACCGTCAAGGCTATATCAGCATACCCAGACGGAGAACAAACAATCGAATATGTTGCTCCGTCTGTCATCGATGGCGGCATATACCTCATCAAAGTGACAACACCCGGTAACCCGGTCGTCAAGACATACAAACTAAACATCAGACTTGAAGCATCCACCTATTCCTTACTCAAAGACATACAAGTTGGCGATGGACTCATCAACGACTTCTCACCGGAAACAAAAACATATTACATCAATCTACCAATAGGAACAACAGAACTACCGTCTATCACATGGACAAAAGGAGAAAGCACACAAGAAGTAACACTACAAAAAGGAGGATTAGACGGAACAACAAAGATCCTCGTAACCGCAGGAGACAAGATTACCCAGACAGAATACAAAATAGTATTCTCCACTGCTAAGTCCGAAATAACAACTCTACAAATGATATATATCGGAGGCGTCGAACTCAATGGGTTCGCTCCCGACAAGACAACCTATACCTACACACTGCCTATCGGAACGACAACACTACCCGGGATAACCGTTGACAAGGGAGACCAATACGAGACTGTCACCATCCTCAACGGAGGTATCAATGGAACCACACGTATCACCGTCGTAGCAGGCAACGGCAATAGTACCTTGTACCAGATAACGTTCAACGTCCAACAGACCACCGACGCCACACTACGTGGCATAGACATCGACGGGACACCATTAGCCGGCTTTGACCCGGATATTCTCGAATACGACTATGTCCTACCGCAAGGAACAACATCTTTACCTACCATCACCTACACGCCCGCAGACCAATACCAACAGATAACTGTTCGTTCTACGGATGTCAATGGAGACTACAAGATAACTGTCCGTCCGCAGACAGGAGCAAGCCGCACGTATATCATACATTTCTCCGTGAAGACATCCTCCAATGCTTCACTCAGTATGATATATCTTGACGGACAACCACTAACCGGCTTCGCTGCAGACAAACTCGAATACATCAACACCCTACCTGTCGGCGAAACAAGACTGCCAAACGTCACATACGACAAAGCAGAGACATCACAACGAGTACTCAGCGTCCGCGACAATAACACACAGACTATCAGAGTAACAGCAGAGAATGGGAACACACAGACATATACCATTCTGTTTGTGATACAACGCTCCGAGAGTGCTTATCTACAGATGATATATCTCAATGGACAACCACTGACAGGCTTTGACAAACAAAAACTCACCTACGAGGTCCAACTCACCACAACCACATGCCCCGTTATCACCGTTGACAAAGAACCCGGACAACAAGTCACTATCAAGGTGCCACATGCCGCAGGAACAGCAGAGATTGAAGTCAAACCGGAGGCTGCAGCATCCAACACCTATACCATCAACTTCATACAGACAGCAGACAACAAAGCACTGCTCAGTTGTATATACTCCGATGGACAACGTATTCCTAACTACGATTCCGCTACATTCGAATATACACTTACCTATACAGGTGCGACTATCCCCACTATAACCTACGACACTGCTGCCGCACAACAGGTGTCCGTGTTCCACAACAACAACGACATCATACTATTCGTTGCTGCAAATACGGATAAGGCACAATATACCTTGCACTTGTCCAAGACTCCGTTTACCGGGTGCCAACTACAGAGTATTGATACCAATGGTGTACAGATAGCAGGGTTCAATCCTGAGAAACACGACTATATCCTCCTGTTACCGGCAGGTGCGGAACAACCACAAATCACGCATACCAAAGGATATGACACACAAGTCACCTATGCAGGTCAACAAAACGATAGCCTCTACACCATCCTTGTGGTAGCAGAGAACGGAGACACTGCCCGGTATAATATACATATCAACATCAGCGATTATGACAATGCCAACTTACTTGACCTACAGGTCGAAGGACATGATATACACTTCTCTCCCGACATATATACGTACAACATCACATTGCCGGATGGGATAGATATGCCGGACGTACATGCCGTACCTGACCAAGGACAAAGTACCGTGACTTATACACTCAATTCTGATGAGCAACAAGTCATCGTGACTACACCCGACGGCAAGACAAACACCTATAGCGTACGCTACAACCGGATTCCTTCTACCAACGCCCTCCTATCCGACATACTCGTGGGAGGACAATCACTCAAAGGATTCAGTAGTAGCATATACGCATATACCGATACACTCGCATGGCGTACCAAAGTAGTACCTTGCGTACAACCAATAGGACAAGAACCCGGCAACCAGACTATCACCACTTATCATAGTGCAATCAATGGCACAACACGCATACATGTGGTCGCTGGTGATGGCGAGACATCACAAGACTATACCATCTCCTTCCCTGTTCGCCAATCAAGCAACGTAGCACTACAATCGATCTTGCTTAACTCCGAGAGTGTAACCATCGACTTCGACCCGGACATTACAGACTATCAGATACAGATGCCTTATGGTGAAAACGAAGTGCCGGATATACTCTATGAGGTGGCAGAACCCGAACAGCAAGTCCGGTATATCTCTCGTCCTCTCGGACAGACAAGCCGGATTATCGTGACAGCAGAGAATGGGGACACACGTACCTACAACCTGCAGTTTGACAAGACATACGCCTCTGCAGAGAACGCTCTCGCTAAAATCTCTGTACAAGAGACAGGCGAGCAACTTGACGTCACACAGACCGAACACTATGTCACACTACCCTATGGCACACGCACCCTCACGATAGACTACACCAAGGCATTCCCCGAACAGACAGTATGGATACAACCGGGTGGTATTAAACAACCAACCGTCATCACTGTCTATTCTAACCGGCCGGACGAGGAAAAAAAGACATATACGCTTATCCCTCAACCTATCACACAAGACCCTGCCGTATTCAACAGCATATCGGTTGATGGTAAACCTCTACCCGACTTTGACCCTAACCGCTTTACCTACATATACCAATATACCTCCTCTGTTAACGTTCCTGAGGTAACCTACACCCTAGCCGAAGGTGTAAAATACCAACGCATAGCAGATGACTACTGGCATTGGCAAGCAACAACAACTGCTGAAGGACGAACCAACACATACACCATCTACTTCCACTATACCAATGAGGTCATTCCTAATGCAGACTTCACACAGTGGGAGAAAGCAACACATAACAATGCTGACAAACCAACAGGATGGCAAGTTCCCGCTGATGTAACAGATAAGAAATGTGTTTTATCATGCTCCTATACAGGTCAAGAGATTGTCAAAAACTCAGATACACGAGTGGGATTGGAAACCACATACTGGTCTGCTGCAGGAGGTGCTATACCTGCTGTCATGACTATAGGACAACTAACAGGACAACTAAGTGTGGCAAATGGCTCGTTCTTTGACTATGGAGGATACATCACTTTCCACAACACACCGGATGCTATATCGGTAAACTACTATCACAAGAGTAAGGCAGGTAACGGTGCACTGTTTGTCTATCGGTTCTTCGACACCAACGACACAGAGTATTCCTTCGACTATGCACAAACCGGTACAACAAGCAACTATGTTACCTATACTCAACCACTCAATCTGTCCGGCAAGCGTATCAAGGGGATGAACATCGCTATCAGTGCCACCAACGAGTCGAAAGGAGCCTCTTCTGGTGCAAAACTATATATCGACTGGTTTAAACTCTATTACAACAGCACACTCAAATCCCTTACTGTCAATGGTATCGATGCCACAAGCACAGACAAGACCTTCACAGCAACACTTACCGACACCGAAGATATCCTCCTGCCTGAAATAACCTTCACAGGAGAAGTAACAGACCAAGCACAGAAAGTGACATGGCAAACCGAAACGACCGAAGGTGAGTATGGCATTCGCCAGGCAGAGATCATCAACTATGCCGAGGACAATACCTATACAACATACACGCTCAAGGTGCGTCGCCCGCTCGACACACAGAATATGCTGCAGGATATTCTACTCAATGGAACACAGATAGACTTTTTCAATCCTGCAACCACAGAATATACGATACACCTCACCTCTGCAGACAACTTGCCGGATATATATCCAATCCCGCAAAGTAGTCTCCAGACTGTCACGTGTACATACGCAGACTCTACATACACTATCCTCGTAACACCAGAGCATGGCGAGAGTACCACATACACCATACATTTTACCACTGACCTGTCCGGCGACACCACACTGGCGTCCATCACTGCAGAGGGCATAACATTCGTACCCGAACAGACAGAATACACCATCACGGCAAACCAACTGCCCAACATCAAGTTCCGTAAGAACAGCGATAGTCAAACAGTCAATCTGCAACAAGGAGTACTGACAGTAACCGCAGAGAGTGGTGCTACAGGTACATACACCATCCATCTCAATCACCCTGCCACTACAACAACAGGGCAACTCGGCAAACTGGAGATAGACGAGGTCGAACTGCAATCATTCAGCAGCGATATCTATACCTATACACTACCACGCCCCGGGAAAACAGCATTCGAGAGAACAAACAACACAGACTCGGTTATCTTTGTGCAGACGCCTGCCGATATGCAGTGGCACGTATTCGGAACAGAACAGCATACCTATACGCTCACGTACGCAATAACGTTGTCATCCAACACGTATCTCGATAATATCATACAAGACAACACCCCTCTGACAGACTTCGATAAGCAGGTATATCAATATGTCATCCATACCGACCAGCCTGTACATCTGCAGGCTATCGCCAACACCTCGGCACAACAACTGACCACGTCACACGACACGACAAACAATGCCAATGCATTTATATTCACTGTCACAGCCGAAGATGGGACAATAGGAGAACCGTATCGTATCGATATCAAGCCTGACCTGACCTCGACACCATACCTCAATGATATACTCTTAGACGGTCAATCTATCGACAACTTCCGCGGCGATAGCCTACACTATACCATCGTTCTGCCTACAGGTGCCTATAAAAAGACAGAACCTGTTCCACCATCGCTGCGCTATGAACTATCCGCTCCACGCCAGCAAGTGGAGGTGGAAAATGGGAAACTGGGACAATCAACATATATACATGTCACCTCCGAAGACGGGACACAAGAGGTACAGTATGAGGTACTCATCTCTGCAGAACCCAGCCATAACGCATCGCTCACGGGCATCGCTGTCAACGGAGAGCCTATACCTACGTTCCAAACAGAGCGACACTACTACTCCGTACGAACTGCAGCACAAGACATAACACTCACATGGTCTGCACAAGACTGCTTCCAGACAGTCACACAGTCCTATGACGGCTTTGCCTACACACTACATATCGTAGCACAAGACGGCACCACCACTGCCGACTATATCATCGAGATATACCAAGAGGATATATCCGATGACGCTACGCTATCCGACATACGACTAAACGGACAAACCTTCAGCAGTTTCTATCCACAATATAACCCGTCACTCGAGTTCGCTCCAATGCAGCAACTCTATACAATAAACCTTCCTCTCGGAACAACAGAACTACCCGTAGTATCAGCAATAATGCAAGAAGAAGGGCAAGAAATCAATATACGCAAACAAGAACAATGGGTATATATCGATGTTACCGCTGCCGACAAAGTCACAACGAACACCTACAAACTGCAGTTCATCACCCCTAAATCGTCTAACGCGAACCTCAAGATGATATATGTCAATGGAGAGACACTGACAGACTTCGCCCCTGACAACTATACCTACTTTATAAGTTTGCCTATAGGACAAAACGACATGCCGGACATCTATGCAGAGTTGTCTGAACCCTCACAAACCAAACGGGACTCGATTACGGGTGAACTGCAACAGACGATATACGTCACGGCAGAAGATGGAACAACCAACCAATATATGCTTGTCTTTGCACGGACTCTGTCACAGACCGACACACTGCAAGCCATATACGCCGACGGACTACTGCTGCAAGGCTTCGCACCACGCAAGTTCTACTACACCTGCACACTACCTGTGGGAACCAACCATATACCTGACCTCACATGGGACGAAGGAGACAAATGGCAGACTATCCATACGCAAGTGGTAGCAGAAACTACGACAACACGCACTACACAGATACAAGTGGTGGCAATGTCAGGACATAAGAATATCTATACTGTCGCCTACCGGATAGAACAATCAGCCGTTGATACGCTACAGATGATTTACGTACAAGGCGATAGCCTGCGAACATTCATGGGTGACACCAACGAATATACTGTCGCACTCGCACCACGCGACTCAATAGCACCTACCGTCACTTGGCTTGAGGGGGATAACTTCCAAACTGTTACCCACACGACAACTCCATACACAATCGATAACCGGCAACTCGGTTGGAAACAGACGCTGACAGTCAATGCACAAAACGGACAGACACGCACATACACACTCTACTTCACCTTCAGCAAAGTGCTATCTACCGAAATCGGGTTGCGCAATATCTATGTCGCAGGAGAACCGTTGAACAACTTCACACCAGAGCAGTTCATCTATCATATATTCCTGTCAGAAGGACAAAACATACCTAATGTCATCGCCGAACCGGTAGAGATGGCACAGACTGTCATCATCACTGCAGGAGAGACAACACGTATTGATGTTACAGCAGAAGACACTACACAACATGCTACCTATACGCTCATCTTCCATGCATACCAATCACCCTACTCGTTACTCAGCAACATATATATGGATAACGAACCCATAGAGGGTTTCCAAGCAGAGGTATTCGAATATAACATCTCACTACCTTATGGTACTACCGAACTGCCATTGTTCACGTATCGCATAGGAGAACAGCACCAACAAGTCGCTATCGATACGTTCAGCGTTGATATTGACAGACAGACACAGACAACCCTGCGCCTCACTGTCACCGCACAAGATCCGGTCTATTCGTCCGAGTACGACATACACATCATCATCGAACGCAACAACGACTGCAGACTACGGGACCTGCGTGTCAACGGAAAAACCATATCCGACTTCTCTGCGGATAGCCTGACATATACTATCGTCTATCCTGTCAACACAGACTCCGCCGAACTGGCAACAGCAGACCAACTGCAAGCCTTCGCTATGGACGAACAGGCTACTATCAGTATCATCACCATGGGATGCAATTTCAACATCCAAGTCACGGCAGCAGATGGCAAGACATCACGCAACTACATCATCTACCAACAGATACTCCTGAGTAGCAATGCACGACTACAAGCCATCTATCTCGATAGTGTACTGATACGGGACTTCGATCCGGAGACACTCGAATATACGTACTATATAACCGATGTGCAACCGGCAATATCTGCCGTCCCGGAAGACGACAAAGCAGAGGTTGATATGTCTATGTTCACCCTCAACCAACCATTCTTCATATATGTCACGGCTCCTGATGGAACGGAAGAGGTCTATACCATATATTTCCTCGAGTCCACTATCCAGACATCACGCACACCACGCACCACAGACGTGATGATAAAACATATCCAAGGAACCATGGACGTAGCATTCGCTACAATACGCAAGAATGTGTCTGTCGGAGTATTCAGCGACCAAGGGGCACTACTCTTCTACGCCGATGTACCTGAGACAAACCAAAACGATGCTGTCATCGCTACCAATGCGGAAAGCACAGAAACACTGGTGAACGTTCACGGCGATGCCGTCACATATACACTACCTGATGTAAATCTTAAGTATATATACGTATTCTTCGAGAATAACAAACGACGTATAGCATCCGGCAAGATTGCTATCATGCGATAACAACGAGGAGGCTGTCAAACCAAGTTAGTTTGACAGCCTCCCAAATCTTAAGGGTAACAGAAGTCTTACTTTGGTATCTGTGCACCGCAACCGGTCACTGCACCAAACAAGTCAAGTGCTTTCTGCCACGGATAACGGTTGGCAAACATCGAAGCAGACGACTGCATCGTACCTACCATATTCATACCCATTGCCTGACGGAAAGTATTAGCAGGAGAGTTCGGATTATAGTCTGTCTGCTCCTTATAGGACGCATTCAAGAACCCATTGAGATATGCCTCGTCTATCTTACCCTTGAAGATGCTCGGGTCTTTCAGCGACTTATTACCACGGCAATCAATTGCCTCCACATCATCAAAGTCATCTGCCTTTACACGAAGCAGCATACCGCCACCGGGCAAAGTCAGATCCGTCACACGGTTCAGGAAAAAGATATTGTTCTCACACTTGTCAACACGCTTGGCCTCTCGGTTCTTGTCGCTGTCAATGTGCGTACGGTCAACAGCCGAGAAGGTAGCACAACCAAAGATATTGCGCTGAATGTCACAACAGGTACCCGGTTGCAAACGGAAACCATAACCCATCGAAGCCAGATCTTTCAGACGCGACCAAGCAAAGAGTATCGTATTGTCGTAGAACTTCACCTGTGTCATCGTCTGTGGATCAGCACCACGAACATCCATCGTAGTCATACGGACATTCACAAAGATGCAGTTCTCTACCGTAATAGAACCTTTCAACAAACCATTGATAGCGTAGTTCGGAGCGTTGATGAACGCACAGTTGCGCACCACCACATCCAATGTATTCACTATACCACGGTCTCCGTTCAGGTATATCATATACGACTCTTTCGTGAACACCTTCTCTGCCAAATCAGGACCACCGATACCCTCTACGCCGATAGGATTCATCATCGGCGTTTCTACACCCTCAGGCTGACCCTCACGACGGGCATTGTATGAAATGGTGTTACCACGATCGAATATAAGACCGTCAATAACCACCTGCTTGCCGGGTGCTACAATACTGGTAATCTGCATAGTGCCCTTACCTTGTGCCGAGCCGTTCGATTCAGCCGTAGGTTGTATCATCGTCTTGTATTTCAGTACATCACGCTCCGAGAAGTCGTTATTATAACCGCCTTTGATAGTCACAGGTTTGCGAATATCTATGGTACCGCTGTTTAGCATACCGAAATAATTACCCTCTGCCACTAATATAGTGGCACCATCGTCAGCCGCATCGAGTGCTTTCTGCAAGTTCTTGAATGGTGCTGTCTTCGATCCGTCGTTCTTGTTGCTACCATTCTCACGACTGACATGGTAAACGGATTGAGCCCCTAAGGACAAACAGCCTGCGGTCAATAGCGCAAGCGTCATGATAATTGTCTTTTTCATGTTTTGATAGATTGTCAAATAGTGAAACATTGTATTAACTGCGCAAAGGTAATCATACCAACTGACATCCACAAACTCATTCCGTATTTTTCAATATAAAAAAAACAACATACATTCATGACTCCATTATAACCCCCTCTTAACCAACAAAACATTTCCCAAACTTCTAAACATACAAATATTGGCGGAATCAAGCACTCATTCGCCTAATCCCGCCAACCGTCAATACATCGATCTCCCGACAATCTTATATCTATCTTACCATCACTTTCACACTCTCATCGCCGCTTCTCACAATGTAAATGCCATGTAATGCACCATTCTGATTAGTCACATCCATACCGAGTATAGTGTAGATACGCATACCCTCCGCACCATAGATATAGCCGTCAGCAACATAAATCGAAGCAGGAGTGGCAGTCGGTTGTTCTATCGCCGTTTCACTACTACATGTGGCTTTAACCTTCACATTCTTAATTTCCCAGCATGAGCCTTCCGACTTGGTGGCTGCCACATACTTGAAAGCAAAGTGCATATTCGCAGTCAGGAACTCTGAAGGAATACTGATGTTTCCGGAATTAACAAAGGTCCAATTCGTACCCGTCGGATAAGTAGGGATCGTCACTTGTGTCCATGTAGCAGATGCGGGCATACCGCCATCATAATCGGAGGACATCCATAGCGTCTGCATCGTAGTCTGCTTGGAAACAACACCCTTGTTCGCAGTATGCTCGAAACTCAAAGTAGCATTGCTATGACCACTCAAATCAAACGCAGGAGAGATGAGCCAGTCTTCATTATCATCGGAGGCTGTGCCGTTCATCTTGGCATAATTATAACTTGCATCGCAATACCAATTATTCTTACCGCTGACATTAACGGAGGTGAACTTGCCAAGCGATGAATAGAATGTCTCGCTGTAATCTATATCTTCACACGGAGTATCGTCATCCTCAGTATATAGTTTCAACCCAACCATGTAAGGGTCATGATCAGAATAGGTATAGTCGTAGGTATAGGTACTCCCGCACGAGGTACATACATGCACAACCCCTGCACCCGTAACCTGTGTTGCCATCGTGGCGTTGGCAAAAGCGTGGTCAATAAGTTGCTGCCCGCTATAACAATGTGTGTAGGCAGATGCGTCGTAACGCAGGAGTTGCTCGGTATAGCCTGCGTTGAGTATGATTTGTATAGGCGACTCCGTAACCAGGCAGTTCAAATCTCCCACAATCAGTATATCGGGGTCAATACTGACGCTATTCATCGCACTTACCAAGTCATTGGCATTTGCCTCGCGTTTAGCATTGCCCTTGTCTTCAGTATTATCTTTTGCCTTAAAGTGGTTCATACTAAGTGTAAAGCGTTCCCCTGTGGCTATCTCTTCAAACATCTGGTAGCGCATAGTGTATTTGTAATAGTTGGCAGAAGTAGCAGCCTTGTTCGTCCCTACTGTTCTGACACGGTCAAGACGGTAAACAAAACCGGAACGCACGTATGTATTCTCGTCATCTATACCATCCGACACGAATGCATATTTCACAGTACCTGCACTCTTGTTCATCGAGTCAACTAATTGCTTCAGTACTGCCTCTTTCGCTTCAAGTTCACAGAAAGCATAAATATCGGCATCAATATACAGCAACGATTGTACTATCTTATTCGTCTTGGCGGCAAAGCATTCGGCATCGTTGCAGTCGGCACGGCTGGCAGTAAAATCGGTGGTGTAGTTACGCAGGTTCTGTGCACAAACGACCAAAGTGGCATCGCCCATATTCGGTTTGGGAATATCCACAATATCGGCCTGTGTGGTCTGTACTCCCGCAGTCAATACAGCCACGCAGAGCATTACAAAGAGTCTTGTCTGTTTCATATCAATTGTTTTAAGGGTGAATTTACATATTATCGGGGCAAAGGTAACATTTCTTTCCCTATGAACCAAATAATGACCTACATTTCTTTATTCATACCGTGAAAGACATACAGAATGTACTGTCCAATAATAACTGGAAGAAACCTCTGCTTTAGGACAATAAAATACTACCCGCACACCTGGCGGGTAGTATATCTACGTGGTACCTCTTGGAGTTGAACCAAGGACACATGGATTTTCAGTCCATTGCTCT
>CAVKDW010000021.1:0-30376 GCA_963655075.1 Muribaculaceae bacterium
ACAACGTGCCTCTGCAACGCAACTACCGCACGAATATCTACGGTAACCTGCTGACTAACTCGACCGACTTCAACGTAGTCATCAATCCTGACTTCGATGGTACGGTGGGTGTTTTCCCATTCTCCGTATCGGCAGATAAGTTAGTATTATTCAGCAAAGGCAACCTCCAATACACGCAATCCTCCGATACTTGGGCGTTTGCAGAGAACCAGTACGACATGATTGGCGAAGCCAATGTAAGCGGCAGTGCACTTGCCGACAAGATAGACCTCTTCGGTTGGAGCGGTGACAACACAACCGCTCCATGGGGTATCAGTGTATCTGCTACCGATGCCGATTACGCAGGCGACTTCGTGGATTGGGGAAAGAACATTGGTGATGGCAATACCTATCGCACACTTACGAATGATGAGTGGAAGTATCTGTTTAAAACTCGTACCGATGCAAGTGCTAAGCAAGGTATAGCGTGTATCAATCTTAATGAGGATGGTTCGCAGTACGCCAATGGTCTTATCATTTTACCCGATGCATGGACTTGCCCGGAGGGTATAACCTTCAAGAGTGGTTATGTAGGAGTTGGTGGTGAATATGCCGAATACCAGACCTTTACACTTGCCCAATGGCAAAAATTAGAAGCCGCCGGTGCAGTATTCTTGCCTGCTTCGGGTAGTCGCGGCGAGACGACAATTAGCCAACTGCAGGTATATGGTTTCTATTGGTCTTCTACAGTGATAGGTAATGTGTACATCCCAAGAGGAGAAAAATGGGCTCGATGCCCTCAATTCGGTGCAGTGGGTGTGACGCTCGAGGGCTATAGTAATTACAAATATGGGAACTCTGTCCGTCTTGTTCAGGATTTGTAGAAACAACGTTGATTGAGATCTAAGTTTGTTACAAAGAGGCTGTCTAACCCTTTACCGTTTAGACAGCCTCTTTTCTATCTGATAACACGCATCCTATCTCACTGGGGCAGCAGAAGTTACGTTAATAGGTTATTACAATGGTTGGCGATGAGACTCGTGATGTTACTCCGCAGTAAGTTCGAGAACATGACTTACTAATTTATGCGATGTAAGCACGTCAAGCCCGACTTTCATCAAGTAATCCCCACTATACACCTTATCATTGCATGACAACCAACTCTGTTTACCGGGCATCATATTGATCTCTCGTACACGATATCGGCGATTAGGGTCTAATCCTGCAAGACGTACCGGAGTATTCTGCTCATCGAAGCATGGGTATTGGTTGAAAGTAAACAACACACTCATTGACTTATCCTTGGTAACGAACTGCATGACACAATGTTCGCTCTCATACGGCGACAACAAACGATACTCGTCACCGGCTGTGATAGCAGGACGCAGACGCTTGTAGTTCTTTACCGCTTGTTGGCAGTATTCAATATCCTCCGGTGCAGTCTCTTGGATATTGATATCAAAGCCGAGTTTGCCCATCATGGCTACGTCTGTACGGAACTTGATAGATGTGGATTTATTCGCGGATGTTACATGATTACAGCAGACAAGTGCAGGATAGAAATAGGAGAAACTATATTGTATCTTTAGTCGCTCCAGTGGGTCGGTGTTATCGCTGAGCCAGAACTCCGTGAAATAGGACAGTGCCTCATAATCAATACGCCCGGAGCCACCTGCACAAAGCATCATAGGCAGGTCAGGATATTTGGCTTTGACGCGGTCAAGTACCTTGTATAATCCCCGCACATAGTCCACATAGAGATGTTGCTGCTTGCCTTTGAGATACGGCGAATAGATATTCGTGATAGGCGAGTTGCAGTCCCATTTCAAGAAAGCGATACTCGGATAGTTGGTCATGAGGTTGTCTATTACACCGAAGGCGAAGTCTTGCACTTTGGGATTGGTCATGTCCAGAACTAACTGGTTACGGAAGTAGTACTCATCACGATTGGGCAGAGTAATGACCCAGTCTTTGTGTTTCTCGTACAACTCACTCTTATGGCTAACCATCTCGGGTTCAATCCAGATACCAAACTTGATACCTTTCTTGTCAGCCTCATCCAATAATCTTGTGATTTTACCCGGCAGTTTATCCGCAGTCTCTTGCCAGTCGCCGAGTCCCTGCGTATCCGAGTTGCGCGGATACTTGTTACCAAACCAGCCATCATCGAGCAGGAACATATCCACTCCAAGTCTCACAGCATCTCCCATCAGGTCGCACAACTTTTCCTCATTAAAGTTGAAATAGGTTGCTTCCCAGTTATTGAGCAGAGTGAGACGGTCTTTCTGTCCATCTTTGATTTGGTATAGTCGGGCCCAATCGTGCATGTCGCGACTTGCCTTACTAAGACCTTCGTGGCTGAGTGTGAAAAAGAATTTAGGTGTCTCAAAAGTTGCTCCTGCCTTAAGTTCATATTCTGAGAAGTAAGGGTTGATACCTGCTATCACACGCAGGCTGTTATCCTCTATCATCTCAAAAGTGAAACGGAAGTTGCCTGTCCATCCGAGTTGCCCAAGCAGAACCTCTCCGGTTGTCTCTGTGGCTTGTTCCCCGATAGAGAGGTAGAACATCGGTGGGGTGAACAGGTTGGCACGTGCACCAAGTTTGGTGTCAACAATTTTTTTGCCATACGACAATGGGGTCGTAGCAGGGTGTACCTCACGTCCCCAATTGCCGGCGAACTCCGTCAGTTGATACTTCCCCTCACGGAAATGGAGCATGGCACTGGCATACTTGGCTATATGCACAGGTTTCTTCTCTGCATTGGTTATAACGGTCCAGGTCTTGAACATATTCTCTTTGGCATAGGTCACATAGTGCAGTGCCACAGTGGTACCGTACACCTCGTCGCGAAGGTGGATAATAGTTTCCACCGCACCGTCAGCCGTTGTAGTGGCGGTATGGTTCTGATACAAGAGCAGTGTACTTGCGTTGCCGTCCGCATGACGGACATCTAACGCAGGCTCGTAATAGTCCTCCATACCATGCGTCAGGTATGCTTCCGTACCTTTCGAGAGGTATTGAAGGTCTGATTCGTGAGCAAGACGACGACCGAAGTAGGTTTGATAAAGACGCCCGTTGTCTGCAACACGAAATATCAAGTCAGTCTCATCGGTGCTTATGCGGATAACAGGATTGGCATAAGACATGACACTAAGCATAAGTAGCAGTGCTGCCACGATTGATTTAAGTTTCATAGATTGATAATTATAGGGTTGGTATTATTGTTCGTAAATTATTCTATAGGAGTCAGTACCATCATAAAGCCGCCACCGGGTTGCATGGTCATTTGCAATGTAGTGTCCGCAGTAACAGTCATAGTACGATATTGGTAGATAGAAGCATCTTTGCGAGTCTCATCGGTATCTTCATACAGTTCAAGATTGTATTGTTTGTTAGGCATCAGAAAGTCGAGGCTGACTGAAGATGTATTTCCCTGATATCCGCACATACCTCCGACATACCACCTCTCACCGGTACGTTTGGCAATGATGGCATGGTGTCCCACTTTGGCAGACAGTGGGTGTGTCTCATTCCATACGACGGGTACTTTCTGCAGGTAACGCAGAATAGTGGAATCATGTCGATAAGCATCCGGTGAGTCGCACAGCATGGCAAAATAGTCGTCCAAGAGTATGTACATTGCCATCTCGTTGCAGCGCGTTCCTAACGTAGAAGGCAGCCCGGGATCACGAGGAGTAAAAGTATCAGGGTTGCAGTTTCGCATACTTCCCGGAGTATAATCCATCGGCCCTGCAAGCATACGTCCGAAGATAAACTGCATACGATAGTCAGGGTTTGTAGAGGTATCCCACTTAGCACATTCTTGACCACGCACGGCTTCAAAGTTTAGGATATTGGGATAGGTGCGTTGTAGTCCCGTAGGTTTGCTACACCCGTGAAAGTCCACTAATAAGTGGCGTTCTGCACACGCACGGGCGAGTTCTTCGTATTGGCGCATCACATCATCGTCATCACGGTCAAAGAAGTCTATCTTCACACCTGTCGCACCCCATGCACTCACAGAGTCAAGATACTGATGGGGATAGTGAATGAGAGTAGAGGCAACCATCCATAGCCACACGCCCACTCCCTTCTCGTCTCCATAGCGCAGTATCTCGTGGATATCGACATTAGGATTGAGTTCCGTGGGACGGAACAGGTTATTCCACCCTGCATCTATCAACAGATACTCTAAGCCGTTCTCTGCGGCGAAGTCAATGTAGTACTTATATAACTGTGTACTAATCTGTCCACTCTTGAATGGTGCATCCGGCAGTATAGCGCAATGCCACCATTCCCATGTTGCTTTCCCTGGCTTAATCCACGAGGTGTCGTCTAACTTGCAAGGTTCTGCCAATAGGTAGATAAGTTCGTTATTGAGCAGGGAAGCATCATCGGTAGTAGGAATGATTATGCGCCAAGGGAAAGATTCATTACCCGGGACGGTTGCGATATTATCTTCTCGTTGTGTAACCACAGTTACGAAGTTCCCCCAACTCCCCATCACTATTTCTCGCGGACTCTTTGCCCAATAGCCGTATAATCCATCTCCCCGCTTCTGCAGATACATACCCGGATAGTTGTGCACATCCGACTCGGCGACCACAATCGTCATAGCGTTAATGGAATCGGACATTACGGTAGGTGTGATAGCATATTTGCCAGAGTCAATGGATGAGACAGAAGGATAGAGGTTATTACTCAGTTCCCACGCTGTGAAGTTATTGGTTTCTCCGAAGATGACCGATGGGTCGGATAAGAACAGGAATGGGGCTTGTTCGTTGACTACGACGAGAGAGTCATTCTCTTGTCCACGAGCCGTAAAGCGATATGCAAAGCCCTCATCGTAAGCACGGAAGGTAACGATATAATCGTTGTAGATAAGGATTAGTTCGTTGTAAGCCTCGCGTATCTCATCGTTTTTACCAACAACAGGATGCACAGTGTTCCGTACTTGGCGTGTCCTTATGCGCTGAGGTGTGCCGCCGTTCCATATCGTTCCGCCTTCCAAAGACATTGCGATAGGGGTATTGGCGGTTAGTTGTACGGAGTTGTAAGATAAGATATAACTCAGCGACTTGCTATCAACCGCTACAGATAGGCGGTTGTCAGGTGAGTTTATCTCATAGTTCCGTTTGGTGCATGCTGTCAATAGCAGCAACGAAAGTGCGACTGAAATTAAAGTGCGACTGTTCATAATTTAGAATGTACTGAATTTATAGACTATTTCATGGCTGTATTCTTCTCTCGGAAGCAGGATACAAGAGGGGAAAGATGATCTGTTGGGTGCATCAGGATAGTATTGTGCCTCTAAGGCTATACCATCTGATGGTTGAATGCGTCGTCCAAAGCGTCCCACAACATCCGATGTCAGATAACCTCCGGAATAGACTTGCAGGGAGGGCAGCGTAGATAAGACTGTTAGCATTCGTCCTGTCTGTAGAGATCGCAGGACTGCCATCTCGCGCAGACCATTCCCTTCGAACAGATAACAATGGTTATACCCTCTATTCCAACGAAACCGGTTGTCGGTATAATCAATATCTTGTCCTATGGGCTTGAACGTTGTGAAATCGAATGCTGTATGCTGTATCTCTGTTACTTTACCTGTCGGGATAAAAGAAGCATTCGTTTCTAACATCTGCTGGGAAGGTATATAAAGTTCATGTGTCAGTATATTATCGGCACCATTGAGGTTAAAATAAGCATGATTAGTTAGACTGATGGGGGTCGGTGAATCTGTATGAGCGGAATAGGATATATGTAGGCTCAGATCATCTTGCAGACGATAGGTAACATGAATATCCGTTGTACCGGGGAAGCCACCTTCTCCTGCGGGACTTATTGTAGAGAATTGTACACTATTGACAGTCTGTTGGCTCACGTTGAAGATGTGATGGTGAATGCCCGTTGAGCCGGAGTGATTACAGTTATCGCCATCGTTTTTCTCTAATGAGTACGTTGTTCCATTCAGAGAAAATGAGGCCCCTGCTATACGGTTGGCGAAACGTCCAATCGTTCGTCCCATAAAATTGGTATCATACTGCCAATCTCTTAGTGATGGGTATCCGAGTATGACATCTCCTAACACTCCGTTTCTGTCAGGCATTACTGCTCTTATGATAGAAGCACCTTCTGCACATAAGTCTATGTACGCACTACATGGGTGTGTTAGACGAATGGTAGGTAGTGGAGACGTGGAGATCATAGATGCACAAACGAGGAAACATACACATTATCTTTGATAGTGGCTCTCAATGTGTATAATCCCGATGGGAACTTGCTTGTAGAGATAGATTGGACTTGGCTGTATGACATGACATTTTGCCCTTGCATGGAATAGACCTCTATATTTGCAGCCTCAGGGAGATTGAGATACAGCATATCATCCGTAGGATTGGGATAGCAGGAGAATGTCGTTGCCTTGATATTCTCTACTGCCTGTGGTTCAGGCTTCTCTCCTTCATAAATCTTGAAGATATAGGCATCTTGTCGCGCCAAGGCTTGCGGGTAGGTATAACTATCGGTAGCATAGTCATACGTATCACGGAAGAGTTCATGCACGAGGTACTGTTTGCCCGTTTGGAGCGGCAACCCGGAGAACGAGAGCGTATAGTTATAGCGTCTGCCGGAGAAATTAAATACAGCGACAAACACGGTGTCTTCTACCACTGCGTAATACTGACTGGCAGCAGAGTCTCCGTTTTGAGGGAGAACGAATGGGCGGAAGCCTTTAGTCTCTCGAGCCATCTGCATAAGTTCCGGATTATTGAGCAGTTTCTTGGCATGTTCTTTGGCTTGGTCATCGCCCGTGAGAGAATAGTCATCGCCAATGCAAGCCATACCGGTTATCAGAGAAGAGGCTAAACGGACACGGTTGACACTTATCTGTTGACCTTTGAATACCACATTGTCGGCATCATTGTAACTATAGACATGGTCTAACCACCAACCATAGGTGGTAGAATTGAGAGTATATTCCGAATTGCTGATGGACGAGTAGGCATCGCAAGCGATACGACGTCCGTGTGCATAATGGTAGGGGAATAACGGAGCAATGGATAAGTTGATGTACATATTCCCTTGTGTGAGACTATCGACATAGCGCATACCATAGTTGTAGGCTTGAACACCGGTAGTGATGGTAGAGTCATACCAACGGTCAGCCTCCTGAATGCCATGGAGCATGAAGTCGAGTTTCACGAACTCGTATCCCTGTGCAAGGAAACGCTCTATGTATAGTTTGGCACGTGCTTTGGTAGCAGGATGGGTCGGGTCTAATGCGCAGGCACCTGTCCGTTTGATGGGTTGCCCATTGGCATACAACCAGATATCTTTGTAGGTAGTTCCATCGGTAGCACCTTCCACTTGACGGTCGGGATTGTTAGCCCAATCCACGAATGGTGTCCAATAGATGCCCGTCTTCAGTCCTTTCTGGTTGCAGTTGTAGGAGAAGCGTTTGAGGTCAGAGTAACCCATATTGTCCCAATAGGAGTCAAGGTTCATATACATGGTGCCATCGTTTTGATATCCGAGAGGCACAATAGAGTCAGCGATATAGGTGGCATTCTGCGTAGCATTCATGTAGGATATCTTTGTCTGCAGCACGCCCCAACTATTCCATACGAAAGGCTTGCCTGCATTCCATGTGAGTTTAGGTGCAACGATAGTATTGAGGTCGCCGAAGGTTTCCATAGCATCGCGCCAGTCACTGAACTTGCCGATCATCATCAGTGGTGATTTTACGGATAATCCGCACACATAGCCATGCGGTAGTGAGTCGCGGGTAATATTGTCGCTTGCACCGGCATAAACAGTGATTGAAGACACTTTGTTGACTGATTCTGTGGAAGTATTCACACCGGTCTTCCAATCCGTATGGGTAAGAGAGCCGAGAACAAGACCTTCGTTTGTCGTGATATTATAGAGGAGTCCTACTTCATAACTGGTGATTGTAGTTCCGAATTTATTGGATTTATATCGAATCCATTCATCGTTGTCGAAAGGTACGAATAGTGCCCTATTCTCGGAAGCAGGAAGGATAGTGGTGGTAGCAGCAGTAGTGTTTACAGGTGCTATATAGTTGGATTTGATAGAATTGTCAGATTTTAGTTCTATTTGGGTAAGGAGATAGTTAAGGTTCTCGTAGAGATTATAAGACTGAACAAATGTGATGTTGGCATTGATAGTAGCCGTGATAATCACTTTGCGCCCGGTGCCAAAAGCATCGGTTAAGGCTTCATCTGCAATGGTTTGGTTGGTTAGGTTAGACAGGAGATACTCCTCTGTGCCGACTTTGAACTTGGCATTGTTATCAGCAAGGGTCAGGTTGTTATTAAAAAAGACGTTAGCAACACCTTTGTCGGACAATACTATTCGCCATGCACCGACGGAGTATTCCGCAGCGGATAGAGTCAGTGCGAACAGGATAGTTGGAAGGAGGAATAATCTTTTCATATTGGTTTATTATTATAGAAACAAGAGTAAGACGGGGTTACCGTCTTACTCTTATACTTGGATATTACTTAACTTGACCTAATACACTGTATTTCACGTCGTTCACAATGATATAGATAGTACCGTTTTCCACGATTTTGGAGACTTTAGCACCCTCAACATCATCATTGATATTGATAACAGCAGTGGCTTCGGGACTAACAAATGCAGAGCAAGCGTTGGCTTGGTCAATAGTTTGTACACCGAAAGTATAGTTGCCGGCAGGAAGATTGAAGTGATATTTGGTTGTATTCAAGTAGTTGATATATCCGCCAGCAACTTTCTGTGCACCGGTAGCGATGTCTGCAGGGTTGAGCATCCATACTTTTCCTTCAGAATCTTTCACATAGATATTGTAACGCAGAGCGGCCGTCGGAGTGTGGTCGTCGGTACCGGCTTCCCAAGTGAGGTCGTAGCCATCAGCCGTAGCAGCAACTTTAACATTTACCGGAGCGGTAGGTGCTTGGTTGGTCGCAGTGATTTTATTGATGGCCTCGCCATTACGCCAACTTTTGTTGAGGTCAGACCAGCCACTTGTTTGGATATCGAGAGTCTTGTCACCATTGAGGTCAACCAGGTTGACTGCACCACCACGGGCACTGATGTCTGCCAAACCACAATCTTTGTAAGCCACTTCATGGAACACGCCAGTGCTTTGTCCATAAGCAATCGTGACTGTAGGCCAACCGACATAAGCGAAATCAATAAAACCATCATTGTTGATATCTCCAACAGATACGACTGCTTGTCCACCCGACAGACCACAACTGTCAAGTTTGGTGAAAGTGCCGTTATTGTTCGTCCAAACAGAAGCAGCATTAGCCCAGCCATTATTCAGGTCACGACCTATCTCCACGATGTCGTTCCAGCCATCGTTGTTTACATCAGCGAAGAAAGCAACACCTTGGTTCTGAGCATACGGGAAAGCGATATTAGCATTGGAGAAATTACCCTTACCATCATTAAGATAGAGATATACGACACCATTACCTGTTGTTTCGCCATCGGTTTTCAGAGCGATATCGCTGTAACCGGTTACCAAGATATCCATATAGCCGTCGTTGTTAGCATCACCAACAGTTATACCGCCACCATTGATTTGGTCGAACACTTCAGCACCAATGGTCGCCTTTTGATTTGTGGCATCAAACTCAAAGATGCCTTTATTGTTGCGGAACAGAGCGGTCAGACGTCCATGCTCGCCATCCCACTTAGCACCTGCATTCCCGGTAAGAGCGATATCCATCCAACCATCGTTGTTGTAGTCTAAAACGGCTATTTGGTGTTGGGTGTTGTCAACGCCTTCGCTATAGATACCTGGAAGATAGTTGTCGAGGTCTTCCTCAAAAGCGTAGCCTTCATCAGCACCCAAATTCTTCATCACCATTGTAATCGTGGAAGAACCATCCATAGATCCCGTAAGGATAAGGTCGAGATTACCATCATTGTTGTAGTCAATCCAAGCAGCGGATGCTTGCTGCAGTGACTGAAAGTCTTCACTCAGTTCTACCTTGGTGTAAACGCCATTGTTGTTTTGGAGCAGACCCACCATTTGGTCAGAAGAACTCTGTCCACCGATGTAGAATATATCAAGGTCGCCATCGTTGTCATAGTCTCCGTATATCATCACACCGGCAGCTAATTTGCTGGGCAGTAGAGAAGTACAAGACTCCTGTCCGTCTTGCAGGTCACGAACTTCGAAAGTGGCAGTGGTCAGTTCTGCCATCATGGTTGCAGACAGCATCACTGCTGCAACAGAAAGTAAACACTTTTTCATTGTCTCAAAAGATTAATTGGTTAAACTGTATTTATTTCGTATTGTAGGCCTATAGGTTAGTACCCGGGATTCTGGTCGGCATCACTGAGGTTCGTGTTGGTCTTTATCTCCGTGTCGGGGATAGGCCATTTTAGGAAGTGGCTATTCTCGGTCAGGTTACCGGTTGACTTAGCCCATTTATTGTGTCTATTGACGCGCTTCACATATAGACCGGCACGATTGAGATCGATATGACGCCATCCTTCGCAACTGAGTTCGCGAGTACGCTCGTCAAACAGGTTGTCAAGGAATTGCTCTTTGGTATCAGCCTTGCACTCCATACCGGCAGGTAGTGTACCTCCGAAACCTCGGGTGCGTACTTGATTGACAAGCGCAATGGCTTCAGGTTGGCGGTCAAGTTCATTGAGGCATTCGGCATCCAAGAGCAAGATATCTGCAAAACGCAGGTAATAAGTGTTCTTTCCAGCCTGCCAGAAAGACTGTGTACCATCGATACGCGGGTCTTCATATTTCTTGAAATGCGGAAGGAGTTGGTCATCACCGAAACCAGTTACTTCGGTACACTTAACACCATTGTACACATACTCCGTTCGTATGGAAGCATCGTAACGCAGGTCACCTGTCTCCCAAAGTCCTTTAACACCATCGATCGTTTCCGTGGCCTTGCTATAAGCCCAAGCAGAAGGAGTCACCAAGTCGTAGCCGCCAAACATACAGTTCGGGTTGGAAGAAGCAGCACGACTACCGATATGCCATTGCAGTCCATGAACATCATCATCCGTATTGCCCCAGTAGAGAGTATAGACAGCCTCTTGTTCGCAGTTCACCTCCGGGTCCCATAGGTCCGCATAGTTAGGCATCAAGGAGAACTTGCCACTCTTGATAATCTCATCCAATAGTTCGTGAGCCTTATTGTAGTCGCGCATATTGGATTCCGTCCATGCAGACATATACAATCTTGCGAGTATGGCTTGTGCTGCCCACTTGGTAGGGATACGTTTGTCGGATGATTTCGTATCCGAGAGACGCGCGATGGCATCATTCAAGTCGTCAATGATATATTGGTAGGTCTGCTCAATGGTGCTACGCCCGGAGAGGACGATCGACCCATCGGTAACAGTAGGGATAGGCAGTGCTCCCCAATACTGAGCCATCTCGAACATCATAGCACCACGATAGAACTTGGCTTGTCCGATAAAAGAGGACATCCGGTCTGCATTCTCTTCTGTAGTAGCCATTTTGTTTAGTGCATCTAATGCTTGCGAAGCACGGATGACCACAGGCCAACGAACATTCCAGCATGCAGCGATGCATACATTTTCATCGTTGAGCATACCATTGTAATAGTCAAGAGCAGCCTGTTGCGCCTCAGTCCAGACCTGATAGTCGCCCTGACGGGTCTCGTCAAGTCCTAAGAAAGGATATAATCCGGTACGCTCGTAGCGGGTACGACGGAATGTGAAATACACGCCATTCAGGTAAGGTTGAATATTGTCAATATCTGCAAAGACTTGTTCTGTAGAAAGAGCCGTCTGTGGTTCCTGCGATAGGAAATCCTCGCAACTATTCATGGATAGCAGAGAGCCCATAATAAGAACGGCTATCAGCGATTTATTGATATACTTTTTCATAGCATTATAACTATATAATCAGTTGAGACATGTTTGTTAGAAACCGATATTTAAGCCAACCACATACATACGTGATGATGGATAATAGTCGCCCGATTCAGGATCATATCCTTTGTATTTGGTAAACGTGCATGGGTTGTTGGCAGTGAAGTAAATACGAGCATGGTCGAAATGAATGGTGTTCATCCATTTCTGAGGGAAGTCGTAACTCAATGTGATAGCCGATATCTTGAGGAATGATGCGTCTTGTATTCCGTTGTCACACATACTCATGGTGTAGCGGTCACTTCCCCAATAAGCACGCGGGATATTGGTGTTGGTATTCTCGGGGGTCCAGCGGTTGAGGTTATCTGCGTGAGTTGATGTTGCTCCATTGGTCTGCATAAGCGTCTCATACAGGCTGCTGATACGGCGAGCACCATACGAATAGGTGGCTACGATTTGGAGTGTCAGACCTTTGTAGGAGAAATCAGTATGGATACCTCCATAGAATTTCGGATCGGTGTTACCAATGATATAACGGTCTTCATCGTTTATGATGCCATCGTTGTTTCGGTCAACAGGCAGGATATCACCCGGGCGGACACGATGACCGCAGAGGTCAAGAGTGGAAACATATTCCATATCCTCTTCTTGAGCAATCTTATTGAACTGATAGACATAGATATTATTGAGAGACTCTCCGACAAAGAGGTTGCCGGTACGCTGAATCGAGTTGCCGCTGACATTGTAGATAGAGGTAACATCGCCATACAACTTGGTGATTTTGTTCTGGGCTGTGGCGATATTGAAACCGATATTCCATTGGAAGCCACCCACTTTGACTGCATTGATATCCACATTCAACTCTGCACCTTGGTTCTGCAAGCAACCTACGTTATCCAACATATAGGAATAGCCATAAGTTCCTGCCAAACTGCGTTGCATCAACAGATCCTCGTTGTTGGTGAAGAAATAGTCAAAGTTGAGTTGAATACGATTGTGCCAGAATGCCATATCCAGTCCTGCGTTGAATTGTTTTTGGGTCTCCCAACGCAGGTCTGGGTTGCCATACAGACCATTGGTACCTGTTCCACGTCCCATGCCATCATTGAGAAATACATAAGTAGAGAGTGTGGTTTTAGTGTTGAATATGGTGTTGTAACCATAATTAGGGATGTTTTGGTTACCGACAAGACCATAGCCCAAACGCAAGCGCAGGTTGTCAACCACATTCTGGTCTTTCATAAACTGTTCACCGGTGATATTCCAAGTAGCAGCCACAGACGGGAAGAAACCCCACTTATGGCTCGGTCCGAATTTGCTGGAGCCATCAGCACGTCCTGTGAAAGTAATGTAGTAGCGGGAATCGTACACATAGTTCAGACGAAGATATGCGGACATCAGTGAGTAACTGGTATAGGAAGAACTCCATGTTGAGTTCTCTTTATCGGTAGCAGAACCTATGCTCTTGTAGGTAAACAGGTCGTTCCCAAAGCCGACAGCATTGATTTGATTCCAATTGGTGCCATAATAGGACATATCCATACCCAGCACAGCACCAAGACGATGTTTGTCTTTTATGGTCGTGTTGTAGGACACTGTATTATCCCATTGCCAGTTCATACTCTTTGAGCGATATTGCTGAGCATACCCGTTGTACGAGTTCTTGTAAGAGAGTGTACTCTTGGTACCATAGTAATAGTCGTTCTCCTGTTGAGCAAAGTCCAACGAGAATGTAGAGCGGATGTCCAAGCCTTTTATTGGGTGAATATCAATATAGTTGGATGACAGGTAACGGAACTTATCAACATCTTTTGTGATAGTATTGAGCGCCTTGATTGGATTGCTATAGGATTGGCTTTCGAGTTTTCCTTCCCACATATAGTATTGTTCGTCGTTGGTGTAATATAGGGGGTCAGCACGGAAAGCAACGAGATACATGTTATCATCTGCCATAGGGTTCTCTATGGAGTATGCGAGGGAGTTATTGGTTCCTACTTTCAACCATTTGTTCACTTCAAAGTCAAGATTGACCTTGCCATTGTAACGTTTATAGGCAGAGTTCTTGATTTGTCCTTTCTGGTCTGAATATCCGAAACTGGTAAAGTAGTTTACTTTGTCGGTTGCACCAGAGAAAGTAACATTGTGGTTATGTTGGAAACCCGTTTGGGTGATTTGGTCCACCCAATTATAAGTCTCTCCCTTTTCATAGGCCGCCATTTCCCATTCTGCAAATGCAATGTTTTGTGAGATACGTGTGCCACTGATTGTCAGATAACGGTCAATATACTTCTGACGGTCTTTAGTAGGATTATCATCCATGTACTTATTGGCGTAAGAATCGATACGATAGTCAAATGTCTGCTTTCCATTCATCAATGGTATATCATTTGCAAATGTCTGCCATCCTACCCATCCGTCATAGGTTACTTTACCTTTACCTTTTTGCCCTCGTTTCGTTGTGATAACGATGACACCATTAGCACCACGTGCGCCATAAAGAGCGGTAGCAGAGGCATCTTTCAACACTTCAATAGAGGCGATATCATTGGGGTTAATCGTTGAGATATCGGTATCATCTATCATAATGTTATCAATGACATACAGAGGGGACGTTCCGTAAGAGATAGAGTTGTTACCCCGAATTTGAATAGAGGCATTTGCTCCCGGACGAGGATTTGCTTCTATATAGACTCCGGGTATTTTACCCTGCATTGCCTGGTTGAGGTTGGCAGTAGGAATCTCTTTTAGTTGATCAGCATCCACACTTGCCACGGCCCCTGTAAGGTCTGACTTTTTCATGGCTGCACCAACGACGACCACTTCGTCAATACGTTGTGTCTTTTCGGATAATGTCACTGACAAGAAACGTTCAGATGATACCGAATAGGTCTGGGTATCATAGCCGACAAACGAGAATTGCAGGACAGCACCCTTTGGCACTGAAATGACGAATAATCCATCAATGTCGGTAATTGTTCCGCCAGTCTGCTTCGTATTCACGACACTAACGCCCGGTAATGGTTCGCCATTACCAGCATCAACAACTTTTCCTTTGACTGTGAGTGTTTGGGCACTCAATGCAACAGTTGCAGATAATAGAATAAAGAACAAAAGTAAACTCTTTTTCATTCGATATAGATTTATATAGGTTATAATTTCTTATTAGACTAACATCCGCTGCAAAATTACTGCATCCCATAAGGTCTCACAATGGATAATCCAAGAATAAGCATGGACAATCTTGTTACAGCGTATATCATTAGATGATACTACATTTTTGCCGGCATTCTTTCGTAACGATTCTTGAATGTATTGGGCGACATTCCCATTATCTTTGAGAACACCCGAGAGAAATAGAATGGGTCTTCAAAACCCAATACCTGAGATATCTGATTGATTTTCATTGATGTTGTATCCAACAGTTCACATGCTTTCTGAATCTTTAAGCGAGAGAAGTAGTTCATGGGAGGGTATCCGACTTTCGCTTTGAACAATGCAGAATATCTATATGGAGAATATTTAACATAGGTACTAATCTCATTTACCGTAAGGGTGCGATTGATGTTCTCATGCATATAATGGATACTTTGCGTGATAATATCGTTATTCTTGTTATCATTTCTTGTTCGCGCGGCACGGAAGCAATTCAAATAAGCAAGCGACCCCATAAAATAGGAGAGACAGGTAGTAGTATAGCGAAGGTTCTCCAGAGAGTAGCCCCATTCCAATGTATGATACATCTCCTCAAACAGTTCTAATCGGTCGTTGATACGGGAGTCTTCTGTGATAGATATTGTTCTTGGGATTGTATAATCAGCCGCCATTAAATGAGCCTTATTCCCCTTGAAATGTATCCAATAGATAGTCCAAGGGGTATCAATAGACGACATATACGTATGGGGTACGCCAGGCGGTAAGATGATGACCTGATTGGCAGTTAGGGCAAACTGGTTACCATTGACGGATACCTGACCTTCACCTTGAATACAATATAGTAACACATATTCTTTAATCGGTGTGTTGCGTTGCATATAATGGAACTTGGCATTGGGGTAATAACCAATATCGGTGATGTGCAACTCTTGGCACAACTCATCGTGTTCCATTATTTGCACTACAGAACTTGGCAGTACTAATGCGCGCGAGCCAACGAATCCATCTTGTAAACGAGCCATGTTTATTGAATTAATTATGATGCCGCGCATCATTCAACAATATCTGTGCCTGTTGGTGATTGATGTCGAGATTAAGGACTTCCTGGAATTCTTGACAGGCATGTTGCAAGTCTCCCTTTCCAAGATAACCTAATCCAATAACAAAGTGGCAGTGGATTTGATTACGGATATTTAAGTCGTCATCCCATATTGCCAATTCTGGTAGAGATACTGCAAAATAATCTATCTTACAAACATCGTGGAGATGTTCCTTCCCATGTTGCAATAGTCGATCGAATAGTTCTTCTGCATGCTTATCATCGCCTAATTGTTTCCATGCAAGAGCCTGATAGTATATCTTATCCGGCTGGGAATCATTGTAATAGAAGGCTTGGTGTGGCTCTGCTTCACCCTTTGTAGCCAACAGGAAATATTCGCGTGCTTTGTCGGTTTGCCCGAGGGCTTTGTATGCCAAACCTTTGTAATAGTCAATATCATTCTCCTGCATCGTTATCAACTTGCCCTCCCCAAGGTTATGAGGATAGTTATCCGTCTTCGAAAGCAGATCTAAAGCCTCCTCGTAGTTTCCTTGTGTCAAGGCCTGTTTAGCCAACTCTCGATAGCATAAAGTATATTGCCCTGTTATTTTCCCTTCTCCACCTTCCCAAGGATGGAATTTACGATTGGCAATAATCTTCTGTGTTTCAGAGTACATACCTAATTGGTTGTGCAGTTGTACATACTCAATCATCAAGTCGTCGCGCTCCTGCGTCAGGTTAAAGTATTCCGTTAGACATTGTAGGCGAGACTGATAGTTATAGCCCATTTTTTTATAGAGTTGATATAACTCCATAAATATACGGGAGTCTGTTTTGTCTAACTGGAATGCCTTTTCCATCATCTGCAGTGCATGTTGTTTGTCATTGCGTTTATTATAGTATGCCAATGCTAAATTACGCAAGACTGTTGGATAGGAATCATCTAACTCAACCGACTTCTTCCATGCTTCAATGGCATCTGTGTATTGTCTTTGTGAATAATAGAAGTTTCCCAAATAGTAATAAGCCTTTGCACCATTGGGGTTGAGTGATGTAGCATGCGAGAATAGTATCATTTCTTCCGGTCGATTCGGGAAGCAATATGCAGGATTACACTTCTCGGCTTCTTGATAGAGCGATTGGGCTTTGATTGTGTTGCCCTGCATCTCCGCGATGTAACCCAATGCATACACGACTGTTGGATAAACAATCTTGGTATTATCCATATAAAGATGTAGCAGGTCAGACGCTTCTTTCCACAAGCCTGCTTCCATAAAATCCAAGGCATACTCGATATAGTCATGGGCAGTTCCGCGCATGGTAGTACGTATTGCATCTATGACAGACTGGTCTTGCGTTAGCATATACTTCTCCCACAAACAACCAATATTGAATGAATCTATCTGCAATGACTCATTCACAAAGCGGAGAGCCTCATCCGTTCTCCCTAAATAACGAAGTATGGATGTCTTGAGTTGTCGAGCCTTGAGATTGTGCCAGTTCCTATATAGAGAGTGTTCAATATTCTCAAGAGCCATATCATAATCGCCACGCATCGCATCGATTTGGGCGATTGAGAAATAGGCAGAGTCTTGTTGTGCTGCATTCCAAGCAGATTTGAAGAGTGCATCATACGCTTCGTCTGCCCTGCCCTGCCATTTCAAGCAGACTCCCAAGTTATAGTAAGGTTCTCCATCATAAGGATTGGGATTTCGCTCTGTGAGTGTCTCTATTGCTTTATTCAAATAGGCTTCTGCTTTTATAAACTGCCCTTTACGCAATAACAGCAGTCCCATTGCGTTATTGCAACGTATGTCGCCTGGCTCTCGCCGCAATGCTTCGAGATAATAATCCATCGGATTATAAGTAGCATGGCGGTACTGCTCGATGTGCAGACCTGTCAGGAACAGCTGCTCTTGTGAGACAATATCTTTGGGGTCTTTTGCAGGTTGGGCAGGGTCAGGAATAGCACGGTCAGTCTTGGTGTGAGGTTGATATTGTAGGACACACTTCGCTTGAGTATTGAATATCTTAACGATATAGTTGTCAGGAGTGGAGTCCTTGACACATATTTCTTTTTCGAATACTATTTCAGGTGATACTATTGTTGTTTCATCCATTAGGACTATCCCCGAAATATTCATCACCACTATATGCAAGTTCTCTTCACCAGTAGCATACACCTTAAGGATTGCTTTGCCATCTTTCACTTCAAAACCGAGCAGCACATCTTTGTTGGCATTGCGAACGTATCCGATTTGACTGTATGGCATGAAGTATTGAGTCCACGATTTCTCTTCATAAGGCTGTAACCAACTGAAGTCAGGCTGATTGTCACAATACACGCCAGTCATCAATTCGATATATGGTCCGTTGTTGTCTGTAAGGTTACGGTCCCATGCCTGTCCAAAGTCTCCATTCCCCCATGTCCATTGTTTCTTCCCTGTGGAGATATGATGGTTGGCAACATGTAGTAATCCTCCTTGCACATGTTCTTCATACCCTCCAACGAAATCAAATTTAGAGTGTACTGCCATGTAGGATGTAGGAACCGGAATATTCTTATAACGAGAAATGTCTGTTCCGGGAGCATAGTCGTATTTGTAATATACGCCATGACTTATAGGGAACTCTGTTACTGCTCGTTTCCCATGGTCGAATACTGCATTGACATCAGGCGGGAACACTGAGTAGTAATGGTCGTTCACCACAACAGCGGGGTTTGCCCACCATAGGAATGTCTGCGGGAAAGGAGTGCGATTATAAAGTCGCACTTTGATAGCGAGGTATGCTTTGTCCGAGTAGATAGTGAAGCCTTGTGCCCCTTTGGTACGGCACATACGTTCCACCTCACTACACCAAACAGTAACGCTGCCATCTGCATTTTGTTCTATCTGTGCGTCTACTGGAAGAAATGTGGATGGGCGGTGGTGCTGTGGCCAGTTGAATTCGATACCACCGGATATCCATGGACCGGTAAGGCCTACTAATGCCGGTTTAATGACTTCATTGAAATATACGAAGTGGCGTTTGTGTATCTTGTCATACGCCATTTGTACTCGGCCGCCCAGTTCGGGAAGGATCATGATCTTGATGTAGTAGTTCTCTAAGAAATAGGCATCATAAACTTTATCTACCTTGTCGTCAGATATCTTTTCCACTACCGGATAAGGATATACAGCCCCGCTACTACCCTGATATACTCGTTTTTCAAGGAATATAGGGTTCTTTTCTTCACTACCTATTGGATAAGTGGGAATAACTACTTGTTCACGCCATGCACGCACTTCTCCTCTGCGGGTTACTGTTGATTCTATGAAATGATGGTTCATACTATATAGGTTACTTTATATATGGTTATTCTTTCACTAAGTTCTTTTCTAATTCTTCAAGGGTCTTCCCTTTCGTCTCCGGCACCCTTTTCCATACGAATATCCCTCCCAAGACGCATATTGCGCCGTAGAGCCAGAATGTACCGGCCGCACCAAGATTAGCATTGAGAATTGGGAATGTGTAAGTTAGTATTGAGCATGCAGCCCATAGTGCGAAAGTGGCAACGGACATTGCTACACCGCGTATCTTATTTGGGAATATCTCACTGACCACCACCCACATCACCGGTGCGAGGGTCATGGCATAGCACGCAATAGCCAAGACAACTATGATAAGCAGGGATATACCCGATATATGCAAGTAGTACGCTCCGCCCATAATCAGGTAAATAATGGCTAATCCAACAGAGCCCGTCAATAGCAGTGCTTTGCGTCCCCATTTATCAACAAGGAACATAGCAACAATGGTAAAGACGACATTCGTTATGCCTGTTACAACAATGTTCATCAATACGTCACTAACACCATATCCAGCGGCCATGAAGATCTCTTGCGCATAGTTGAATATCACATTGATACCACACCATTGTTGGAATACTGCAAGGACGACACCAATAAGCAACACATTCGCATACTTGCGTTGGAATAGTTCAGAGAAACGGGCATGTGGCTCACTTGCAATAGAAGAACTGGTTGCTGCACACTCTGTTTGAGCATATTCTTGTCCGCCTATTCGTTGTAGTATATCAAGTGCTTCACTTGTGCGGCCTTTCATGATTAGCCATCGTGGGCTTTCAGGAATAAAGAATGTACACGCAAAGAATATGCCTGCAGGTACCATCATTGCCCAAAACATCCATCGCCATCCCATTTGTCCGTTCCATGACGCTGCGATCATCTCGTTTGTAAAATCTGCAGGTACTTGTTCTGCCACAAGCCAGTTGACTACCTGTGCGGACAAGATACCCAGTACGGTTGCTAACTGATTGGCACCGACAAGGCGTCCTCTTATATAGGAAGGTGATATCTCTGCGATATAGATAGGTGATTGGTTGGTAGCCAAGCCTATTGATAAGCCTCCCAAGAAACGGAATATATTGAATTGGAGAAAAGTATCGGCAAGTCCTGTACCGAGTGAGGTACAGATGAACATGGCAGCAGATAATATCAGCAGTAGTTTGCGTCCATATTTATCACTCAGTTTCCCCGCGAAGACAGCACCAATGCAACAGCCTATTAGAGCTGTTGTCATAGCCAGTCCTTGCAGAGCCGGGCTATCTGCAATGCAAAAGTATTGCTCGTAGAATGGTTTTGCGCCACCAATGACTACCCAGTCGTATCCGAATAGCAGTCCTCCCATAGCACTAATTAGTGCAATAGTAATCAGATAGGTATTAGATTGTTTCATTGCATTGAATATTTATCGTTCAATTTCGGTGCAAAATTACGGGGCTTTACGCTCCACCACAATAGACAATACAACTATATACATGGACATTCTTGCCGCGTTATCTCTTTAAGAGAAATGATATACATTAACAACAATGTCGCAACATACTCATTATCAACACATATAAGCGAATTGCAATCGTCATAGAGAGTTATGCTATGGATATTTATGAAATAACCATATAATATTTGGTTAAAAACAAGTAGTGTATTACAGTATGTCAAAATATACATTACAGCAGGTGCTTCACAGAGGTGTAAAGAACGAATATAAAACAGACAACGTTAAACCAAGTGTTGCATTTCTAATGTGAACTTAAGGTAAACTATGGTACTCTCTTTCTTTTTTAGGGAGGATAACGCTGAATTACCTTTGTATGTTCTGTTTTTTTTGTATCTTTGCAGGTTATTCTGCACCCTATAATAGAAAAGAAACAGATGATTCACCCATTGACAGACAACCTCTCTAAGCAGCATTTTGACCGTGACACTATCATTCGTAGTATAGTCACTATGGTTGTGTTAGTTTTGCTTTTTCTGCTCATACGCCGCTTGAGCGGTGTACTGCTGCCTTTCTTGATAAGTTTTGTCATTGCCTATATGCTTGAACCCATAGTACGTTTCTTTCAATACAAATGTCGTCTGAAGAACCGTCTATTGTCTGTCATCGTCACTCTCATTCTTACTCTTGGTGTTTTGTCGGGGGCTATTGCTGCATTGGTTCCTGTTATCAACAAGCAAGCAACGGCTCTCTCTGAGGGAATTAAAAACTACCTAAACACATTCGATGCCAACGAACTCTTCTCTCCACAGGTCAACGAACAGTTCCAAGAGTTAGTCCAACAGATGGATATCAAGTCATTGCTTCAGAATACAGAAGTGCAACAAGGTATCAGGGCACTCTTACCTAAGGTTGGTGATTGGATTAGTAATGGTGTCAGTGCTGTCATGGGACTTGCCATAGGTTTCATCTGTTTGCTATATATTATATTCTTGCTCATTGACTATGAGAAGATATCCAAGAACTGGCACCGATATATCCCGCAGCGATACCGCAGCAGGGTACAGATGCTCATGGGTGATTTGGACACCAATATGAATAGTTATTTCCGTGGACAAGCCACTATTGCTGGTATTGTTGGGATACTCTTTGCCATAGGTTTTCAGATTATAGGATTACCTATGGGCATTGCAATGGGGCTGATTATCGGTGTATTGAATCTTGTTCCCTATCTACAGACCATTGGTATTCCACCTTGTCTCATTCTCGGACTTATTCAATCTGCGGAAACAGGGCGTCCTATCTGGGTTGTATTCTTATGTATAGCCGCTGTGTTTATCATTGTGCAATGTATCCAAGACCTCTTGCTCACACCTAAGATCATGGGGCATGCTATGGGGATGAGTCCCGCTATGATACTTCTCAGCCTCTCTATATGGGGTTCCCTATTAGGTATTGTCGGTATGATTATCGCCTTGCCCGTAACCACTCTCATCATATCTTACTACAAACGTTTTGTGCTTCACGATACAGTCGATGAGACAGAAAAGTGCCAACCTGTCCCAACAACCGTGTCAGACACTACCAACCCTGATACAGAGCAGCCTTCTCAACAGAATAATACATAATCAATCATATGGAAAGAAAAGTTCGTGTGCGTTTTGCTCCGTCGCCTACTGGAGCACTGCATATTGGCGGTGTGCGTACCGCATTGTATAACTACTTGTTCGCTCGTCAGCACGGCGGCGATATGCTTCTACGTATAGAGGACACCGATTCTACACGTTTCGTGCCCGGAGCCGAAGAATATATCATTGAGTCTCTCGACTGGCTCGGTATTAAGATTGACGAAGGTATATGCAAAGACGCCCCTAACGGTAAAGGTTCTCATGGTCCATATCGCCAGAGTGAGCGGCGAGAGATTTATCACACGTACGTCAAACAACTGCTTGACAGCGGTCATGCCTATATAGCCTTCGATACGCCAGAGCAATTAGAGGCTAAGCGTGCCGAGGTGCCTAACTTCCAGTACGATGCCCGCACCCGTATGCAGATGGTTAACTCTCTCACACTCCCAACCGACGAGGTCAAGGCACGTATGGATGCTGGCGAGAAATATGTGGTGCGTTTCTTGGTAGAGCCTAACGAGGATGTGCATGTGCATGACCTCATCCGTGGTGAAGTGGTCATCAACTCCAGTATTCTTGACGACAAAGTACTCTATAAGTCTGCCGATGACCTGCCTACTTACCACCTTGCTAACATCGTGGACGACCACTTGATGGATATTACCCATGTTATCCGAGGCGAGGAGTGGCTGCCTTCCTCTCCACTACATGTGCTGCTCTACCGTGCTTTCGGTTGGCAAGATACGATGCCCGAGTTCGCCCACTTGCCTCTGCTGCTCAAGCCGGATGGCAACGGCAAACTCAGTAAGCGTGACGGTGACCGACTCGGTTTCCCCGTCTTCCCCCTGGAGTTCCATAACCAGAAAGACGGTACTGTCTCTTCCGGCTACCGTGAGAGTGGCTATTTCCCAGAGGCTGTGATCAACTTCCTCGCACTGCTCGGTTGGCACAACACAGGCGACCAAGAGATGTTTACGATGGACGAGTTGATACAGCAGTTCTCCTTAGACCGCGTCAGCAAAGCCGGTGCAAGGTTTGACTACGAGAAAGGCAAGTGGTTTAATCACCAGTATCTGCAACTCAAGAGCAACGAGGAGTTGGCTGACCTCTTTATGCCTATCCTCGCACAGCACCATATCATTGCCGACAAGGCTGTGGTCGCTAAGGTCATCGGATTGACAAAAGAGCGTGTCAACTTCGTGCCCGAACTATGGGAACAAGTCAATTTCTTCTTCGAGGCACCTACCGAGTACGATGAGAAGTCGCTCAAGAAACGCTGGAAAGAGGACAGTCCACGCCATATGCAGGAGTTATTGGCTTTGCTTGAGCCGCAGACTGACTGGTCGGCTGAGGCACTCGATGCCTTGGTCATGCCTTGGATAGAGGCACATGAGTATGGTGTCGGTATCGTGATGAACGCTTTCCGTATCTGCCTCGTGGGTGCCGCGCGTGGTCCGCACATATGGGCTATCACCGATGTGATAGGCAAGGAGGAGACGTTACGCCGTGTCCGTACTGCCATAGAAAAGATATAAAGGTAATGACCCCACAAGAGGTTTTACATAGATATTGGCACTATAATAATTTCCGTCCACTGCAGGCGGAAATTATTCAATCTGTGTTAGAGGGCAACGATACGCTCGCCCTCATGCCTACGGGTGGAGGCAAGAGTCTATGTTTCCAAGTACCAACTATGGTCAAGGAAGGTCTATGTCTCGTTATCACTCCTCTCATCGCACTGATGAAAGATCAGGTGGAGAACCTACGCAAACGGGATATACGAGCAGCGGCCATCTACACGGGGATGACATACGATCAACAAAAGACAGTCATCAACAACTGCAAGTACGGGCCGTACCACTTCCTCTATATATCTCCCGAACGACTTGAGTCTAATGATTTTCGCGAGCAACTACCGCAACTGCCTATCACACTCATAGCAGTAGATGAAGCACACTGTATCTCACAATGGGGATACGACTTTCGACCATCCTATCTACATATAGCACAGATACGGCGACTGCTCTCTGACACACGTCATGTGCCTATATTGGCACTCACTGCCACGGCTACACCCGATGTCATTGACGATATACAAGACAGGTTGGAGTTCCAACAGCACACAGTGCTACGTAAGAGTTTTGAGCGTCCCAATCTCAGTTATGTCGTACGATTGTCCAATAAGAAAGCGGATGAGATAGTCCATATACTCAGTCGAGTGTCCGGCTCTGCCATTGTATATGTGCGTAACAGACAGCGAGCCAAAGAGATAGCCGAATACTTAGAGCAACATGGATTATCTGCAGACTACTACCATGCGGGGTTATCTACACAACAGCGTAACGACAAGCAGATGGCATGGCTTGATAATCGTACACGTGTCATCGTATGTACCAACGCTTTTGGTATGGGTATCGACAAGCCCGATGTACGTGTTGTCATACATCACGATCTGCCGGATACTATCGAAGCATACTTCCAAGAGGCCGGACGCGCAGGGCGGGATGGGCAACAAGCATACGCTGTACTACTGTATGACCCCTCCGATAAGACCAAAGCACACCAACGAGTATCCGACAACTACCCCACAAAAGAGTTTATCGAAGATGTCTATCACAAGACATGCGACTATCTCTGTATAGGTGCCGGGAGCGGAGAGGGACACTCTTTCTATCTCGATATAGGCGACTTATGCCATGTCATGCACCTGCCTATACTGCCTACCTACTCCGCATTACGGCTGCTCACCAACGCAGGGTATATCCGTTTTCAGGAGGAGCAAGACATCCAACCACGGGTACAGATTGTCATCACCCGACAAGAGGTTGAACAGTATCATCTTGATCCGATATTTAACGATCTGATAGAGTATCTGATGCGGCACTATACGGGTATCTTCACAGAACTTCAGTATCTCTCATCCACACAACACATACAGGAGTATCTAACACAGCAGACAGGTCTTAGCAAGCGTCAGATAGATATGCATAACCTACTCTCATCGCTTGCACAAAGACATATCATACGCTATGTCCCACGAACCGTAGCCAATATCTTCACGATGACACAGGATAGACAACAAGAGATACACCTCTCTTCAAACGTCTATGAGCAACGTCAAGAACAGTATGCGCAGCGATTACAAAGCATGGTAGAGTATGCGGAAAATCAGCACTTCTGCCGCTCGCAATTGTTACTTGCGTATTTTGGAGAGACGGATGCACCTACTTGTGGCACGTGCGATGTATGCAGAAGACATAAGAAAGAAATGGCATAGTCTTTGACAATCCAAACAAGAAACTACTACACAACCGTCATGACAAACCCACATCAACACCTCAAGAGGTTATACGCAGGTATCTTTATCCTTACTGTAGTTATATGTCTTATCAATGTCATCTATCTACTGTGCCAACCTGATATAGACATCAAGACGATATTGTTTCAGGGATTACAATATGTCCTTATGTTGGCATTACTTACAACTCCTATCCTACTACGTAAGAAGTTTCTGCTCAATATACCTCTCGTGCTTGTCGTAGCCGTTGCTATCTTTGCCTTCACGGCTCTCATATTGGGTGATGGGCTCAACTTCTATGGTAAATATCCATGGTGGGACTCGTTACTGCATCTGCTCTCCGGTGTTGTATTGTCTTTCATTGCCCTATGGATAGTACATGTTGTCATGCCCGACTCCTATAAGACTATCTTCCGTAACAAATACTTCTTGGCCCTATACCTGCTTATGTTCACCATCTCTGCCGGAGCACTATGGGAGATATGCGAATACACCTACGATGACATTTTTCATACCAACACACAGCAGTTCATGGAAACGACCACGGGTTCTCTGTACACAGACAATGATATTCCCTTACAAGGGCACGAGGCACTACGTGACACTATGACAGACCTGACACTTGACTTTATGGGCGGACTCATCATTGCGCTGTATGTCATCGTTCGACATAATAAGTTGCTCGAACGTCATGACCTTCCATAACCATACAAAAAACGAGGCTGCCTAACTTTCTTACCTTGTCAGACAGCCTCTTGTGCATAAATAAGCTTAAACTACTTACGAATACCTAACTCTTTGATGATTGCACGATAACGCTCGATATCTTTCTCCTTCAGATAATCCAGCATACGACGGCGCTTACCAACCAGAGCGGTCAAAGCACGCTCTGTACCAAAGTCCTTGTGATTCTTCTTCAAGTGCTCGGTCAAATGGTTGATACGATAGGTAAACAGAGCTATCTGACTCTCTGCAGAACCCGTGTTCTTAGCGTCTTTACCATACTTAGCAAAGAGTTCTTCTTTCTTTTCAGCATTCAAATACATACTGTACTGCTTTATAAATTAAACAATCATGACCTCGCCCGATATTACATACAAACGATGTCACATCTACTTGCTCTCATAACGAAAGCGACCGCAAAGGTAATACTTTTCTTGCAACTGCACAAATATATTCCTTCTACAGCCACTTTTTTATTGTTACAAGTTTACTTCTTTATCCATACACGTATTATCTCTGACACAAACAACTGATGACGAGAAGCATCCGAAATAGCATAATACTCTTTCTCTATCTCATCTTTATAAGCAGGCGTAAAATGTTCCGTATCCATTCGCTGTTGGAACATATTCTTGCATTCTATTATCATTCGTGCCTCTCCAAAACTCATCATACCGGAGGGAGTCTGTATAGGTGTTAGACCGGCATCCTTTACTTTGTCCGATGTGCGACCCGAACGAGTACCGCACACACGCAGAGCAGGACGATACGATTCACTGAAGAAACTCAGTGTAAAGGCTTGCTCACGCTCCAAGAACTCGTACGTATAACGCGATTCGCGTATCATAATCATAGCAGCAGGCTTACCCCACACCACACCCATGGTTCCCCATGAAGCTGTCATCGTGTTGTAAGACTGAGCATTACCCGCCGTCACCAACATCCACTGATTACCTACCAAATCAATTACATTGTCTTTCAAATCGGTGACTGGGATACACACATAATTATCCTCCCAGGCACTACTCTGATTACTCGTTGACATATCTTGCTTCATATTTATAGTTAAACTATCGTCATTATCTTCTGTTTCTCCTGCGGTACTATGGCTCTTGCCACCACAACAAACACACACGACACTAACCCATACCAGTAGCATCGCCCCTACTACATTTTTCATACAGGACATCCATGCCCGAACACTAACATGTCTCATACCTTATACTATTCACGTTACTATCACTACATACTTCCTCCACCAAGAATACAGAGTTACTACCCTATTTCTGTATCGAGAAAGGAAACGAACCTATCAGTTCTCCATCTACAAAGAAATCTGCGTTATACACACCTACTTGTAATATCTCATCTATCGTCCAATACATGGTATCCTCCACATCTTCACCTGCATACTCTATTTCCTTGCTCACTGAATAGGCTATTTTACCACTCTCAAACGCAAACACATCGTCTATGTTCTTCTGCATTACCTCTCCATCAGGACGTGTCAAACGCAAATAGACAGTCTTCATACCCGGTTTACTCGTTATATTACGCCCTATGGTATAATCAAACTGCAATTTCTGTATCTGACTATATACTGTTGTCTTTCTCTCACGTTTGTTCAACGTAGTCATTTGGAAACGTGTCACCTCCAACATAGAAGCACGGCTCACCACCTCCGCCAAGTGAGTACGTTCCGCTTCCAGCTGCTGCGCCTGACGTGACACCTCTTGAAACTGCTGCTTCACTTGCTGATTCTCCGTTGTCAATTGCTGATTCAGCCTATCCAACGAGTCTATCTGGTGTACGTAGCCCACCATGATCTGACGTACGGTAGCTAATTCTTTCTTCAGTTCTGAGATACGACGAGCATTGGTAACCTTCGTGATACGCAACTCTTCTAACAAATTCTGGACACGCTGTTTCTCTTGTGCCAATAACTCCACTAACGAATCATTATTGATATTTGGAGTTTGATAACCGTCAAACTGTATCGCCAACTCCTCATACTCATCTTCTAACTGTTCCTTCTCAAACTGCATCTGCTCTACCATCTCTCCCATCTCACTCTTCTGACGAAGATTCAGATAAACCAAGACGGCTATACCCAATGTTAGAAGAAGAATCAGAACAATAAGAGCAACGGACTTACCTTTCTTTCCTGTTACAGAGGGTGTTTGTTCCTTGTCTGTCATAGTTGTATTTAGTTTATCAGGTTTAACATTTATAGTATATCCAACAATCTCTCCATGTGCGTACTATGAGATCCCTTGAGTAAGATAATCTTGCCATACAACCTATGTTCACTCAGCCACGCATGCAAATCATCTACACTCACAAACACAGGATAAGGAGATGTCGTATCCTTGTATTCTTCCCCTACCAGATACACTTCCTGTGCCTTACGTTCAGCCAACATGTTTACCACGTTCTGATGCTCCAAATGGCTACAAGTACCTAACTCCCGCATCGCGCCCAAGATGTATGTATCACCATCAAAGGCATTGATAGCAGCCTGCATAGAGGAAGGATTGGCATTGTAGGCGTCCACCACAATCGTGTTCCTCTGAGGCGAGTGCATGAGTTGCGAACGGTTGTTCGATGGAATGTATGCACGGATAGCAGCCAATCCCTGCTCTTTCGATACCCCAAAATACTCACCGATGCACAATGCCGCTGATATGTTCTCTGCGTTGTAGTTCCCCACTATATGAGTCCCTGTTGGCATAACTCCAGTATGGTAAAGCCCTCTCTCCGGTTCCCAAAAACCGGTGGAGTGATCAGTGACGGCACACTTTGCTTCCTCATACATCTGAGATAAGTAGGGGTTGTCAGCGTTGCGGAAGATGAAACCGTTGTGGGTGAGGAGATAGTCGTAGAGTTCGCGTTTGGTGCGCTGCACGCCCTCAAAGGTGCCGAAGCCATGCAAGTGTGCCCGTCCGACATTGGTGATGACACCATAGTTGGGTTCTGCCACACCCACCAGTTCTGCTATGTCGCCAGGGTGCGAAGCACCCATCTCCACTATCGCCAGTTGGTGTTGACGCGTCAGTTGCAGCAGAGTGAGTGGCACACCAATCGAGTTATTGAGATTGCCCTGCGTGTAGTGGATATGGTATTTGGTGGCGAGTACAGCCGCCGTCAACTCTTTGGTCGTAGTCTTGCCGTTGGTACCTGTGATACCGATGACAGGTATGTCCAATTCACGACGCCATGCCAAAGCCAAAGACTGGAGGGCATGGACTCCCCCCGCCCCCCTCAGCGAGGGTGGGGGCAAATAGGCTCTTTCTTTTCCGTAGTTTGCTACTAATCGGTTGTAGATGGTTTCGTCGGAGACGACAGCAATAGCCGCACCTTTGTCAAGTGCCTGGTCTGCAAACTGATTACCATCGAACGAGTCACCTCTGAGTGCAAAGAACACGCAACCTGCTGGCAGATTGCGTGTGTCGGTACTCACCGTGAGTGAGTCTTTATTTTTTATTAGGAAGTTCCAGTCCATAACCTTTCTTCTTATCCTCCACTTTCAGCATCAGCGAGAAGATAAACGCTATCACGCCGAACGATGCGAATACTATCATCGGTACGAGATATCCGCCTGTGGCTTCACGCAGTTTACCGATGAGTAGTGGCACAAGACACAGTCCGATGTTCTGAACCCAGAATATCAAGCAGTAAGCCGATCCCAGCACTTTCTCATCAATAATCTTCGGCACGGACGGCCACATCGAAGCGGGTACGAGCGAGAAACTGACGCCAAGTACCAGGATTGTGACAAGAGCGAGTGTCTTGCTTGGGTAGAGAGGCAACACAAAAGCGAAGACGCAGTGGCACGCTATCATGATGAGTGCACCAATCATCATCATCGAAGCCCCCTTGCCC
>CAVKDW010000022.1:0-30097 GCA_963655075.1 Muribaculaceae bacterium
GCCCATACCATATTGCGCCCCACGGCACAAGTTTCGGGGGCGGCATATTCAGCGATAAGAAAAACGAATACGTTAACAGCGGTAAATTATTCGCTCATAACGACATTGCTTTTTCAGAGTGGCTGCCAGATGTGTACCGAGTACTCAAACAATGCACGCACTGCTATATAATGGTCAATGCACGCAATCTCAAAGAATTGCAAGTAGAGGCAGAAAAAGTCGGGTTCATATTCCAAAATATCCTCGTATGGAAGAAAGAGAATAGCACACCCAATAAGTATTATATGAACCAATTGGAGTTTATCCTTATGCTCCGCAAAGGTGCTGCAAAGTATGTCAATGATATGGGAATTACCAACTGCCTATCCTGCCCCAATATCATTGGCAAAGGCGCAAAAGGAGAACATCCTTGTTTGCCAGCGGGAGAGAAAGTGTTCGTAAACGGGGAATGGGTAAATATAGAGCAAGTTAAAGCAGGGGATAAAAGCAACTACGGAATAGTAGAATATGTTTCTTCTCATTATGCTAATAGATTTGTAGAAATACAAACGCAAAACGGAATAGTAGTAGCCACTTGGAATCACCCATTCCTTATAGTTAGGGGCAATGAAATTGCGTGGTGTCAAGCAGATAAAATAACCAATAACGATTTTATATTATGGAACAACAAAGCAAAACCACTAAACTTACAGCCAAAGGGTATGTTAGACTTAACCGCAATGGGAAACAACGAATGCAGCATAACATTGTTTGGGAAAGTTATTTTGGAGAAATTCCAAAGGGTTACCAAATACCTCATATCGATGGGGACAAAACAAACAATAACATTGCAAACTTGCAACTTGTTACTCCCCTTGAACACAAACGGATACACGAAGGTTGCAAACTTGTCCTCGGAGAGTGGTACAAGCCGTGTAGGTGTTGTGGGCAGTTTAAGAAAATTGATAAAGAGAATTGGTATTTTGACAAACACGGATGGGTTAAGGGAGATGGAATGTGCAAACCTTGCTATATCCAAAAATCACTCGCAGTGCGTAAGGCTCTCATTGCAAAAGGTTGGAAGCGTAAAAATCCTAAGAAAAAGGAGGAAAGTGTTCAATCTATCAATCAAGGGAGTGCCTGCGTTTGATACAATGATTGGAGTATCGCACAACACGGCGAAACCTGTCCCACTTATGGAGTTGCTCATCAAGCAGAGCAGCAACGTAGGCGACATAGTATTAGACCCCTTTGCAGGGGGGGGCAGTACATTGGTGGCAGCCAAGCGGTGCGAGAGGCAGTACATAGGTTTTGAGATAGACGAGAAATACTACAATACGGCTATCAATCGTCTTACAGTAGAACCACAACAAGCAAGCCTATTCTAAGTAGTTCAATTATTTATATATTATATATATCGTTATGGTGCGCCTTGACCAAGTAAACACATTTTTGTATAAGGGTTACATCATTAAGATGTCCGAACCGAAAGAAATCATAAAAGATAGCAGGGTATATATCTATCGTAGCATAGAAGTGGAGTACAGAGATAACAGTGGCAGAAAAGCCAATATCATTATGAGCATACCACGTTCTTTTAATGCGAAAGCCATAGAGAAACTAATCAAATACAGAACGAGTGCGCTGTTTCGTTTCTGTATATATGTACACGGAGAAGAGGAACATAGGCGCAATGTGATATTATGTATGTCTATTGAGCCGTTTTCGCCCCGTGCAAAAAATCTTAGACAAGAGGTTATATACGACCCATACAAAAAGAAACTCAAAAACAACGGGCAGACGGTAGATAAAGACGGCTATGTCTTTCCTTATAACTATTGATTCTTCTTTTGATTGAGATAAAAACTCCAATCAAACAATGCCAACAACTTCTCATTTGCTTCCCAAAGCGGTGAGAAGTTTTTTTGTATATATACATCTGTTGTCTTGAACGTTCTCGGTGTCGCGTGGTTTAACATCTGATGAACGGTCATATAATCCACGCCACAATCATTGCGAGCCAATGTAGCCATAGTGTGGCGACCTGTATAAAACACATACTCTCTTTTGTAATACCCTTGTCGTTCCAATAATCCACCCTCTTTCTCTAACCCTGCTTTCTGGAACGTTGCGTGTATATAACGACATACATTTATGTTGCGTGCATGTCCGCTAAAATCTATGAGAAACTCACTATCTCCAGAATACTTATCAAATATAATCTTTGCTATCTCGGAGATTTTTATCTTCATTTCTGCATCTTTCCCGTTTCGATTAGCAATCTTTTTCCTGCGGTAAGTCAAGATACCGTTTTTACATTGTTTTTTCTTCACAAAGAATAAATCCGTTGGATTTATCCCAAAGCACACAAAAGACAGAATAAACATATCTTTTGCGAAATCGTACATCCACGTACCAGTGTAAGGAGTGTTTATAATAGCCTGCATTTGCTCTCGTGTAAACGCAGTTTTATCCCCGTTGTTCGTTGGCGGTAAATCTATCAGTTTGAATACTCCGTGCTTTACAATGATGATATTTAGGTCATCATCATTGTAATGTAATTGTGCGCATTTATATATTCTCCTTATAGATGCGATGTATGAGCGAATAGTATTTGTTTTAAGCCTCTGCAACGACTGATAGTAGTCGTACATATACTGGGCGTCTATTTGTGAAAAGTATAACGGTCTTCCATTATTAAAACGTTTGAGCGACGTAATGGCAACAAGTTTGGATTGCGCAGTTCCAGTTCGCCCTTGTGCGTTAAGGTCTTTTACATATTTATCTGCGAACGCAAAGAAGTCTATCTGTTGACCTTGATTTTGTAGTAAACGAATAAGATGATCTACATCTATATCATTTATTAGGAACCCTATGTTTAACACTATGTCCTGATATTCCTTTATCTTTTGATTTGTCAAGTCATTTATCTTCGCATCTTTAATCTTATACCCCCTCGTTAGTTGCGACTGAGTAACATAAAAGGGAGTTGAAATATAACGGACAACTCTGTTGTGGGTAACTCGTATCTTCACATTCCAAGTTCCGTCCTGCTTGCGGTTGCTCGGTATCACTACACTTTTGAAAGTCGGCATATTTTTATTATAACGTAGTAAAACTATTGTAAAACAAATGTATCAAAAACGACAAATACCATTACTTTTATTTCGATATTAGATTCTTTGTTGCGATAATGGAAGATGCAATATCCCTATAACAAGCACCATCGGCGTATTTTTCGGCAAAGATACGGAATATATTTGGTCAATCCAATTATTCTGAGTAATTTTGCGGGGTGTTTATATCACTTCGTCGTATGCGTTTGTACTTTTTCTTAGTACGTTTGGCGGCCTTGTTGGGACATGAAAAAGCAAAGAAATTGGTAACAGGGCAACGCTGTACGTTTGATGATTTGAAGCCATTGCAGGGTGTATCTGTGGTATGGTTCCATGCTGCATCCGTTGGAGAGTTTGAACAGGCTCGTCCTATCATAGAACGCCTAAAGAAAGAGAAACCCGAACAAAAGATACTGCTGACCTTTTTCTCCCCTTCAGGATATGAACTGCGCAAAGATTATCCATGTGTGGATAAAGTGGTCTATCTCCCTTTCGCTACAGAGCATAATGCGGAACACTTTCTGCAATCCGTACATGTGGAACTCGCTATCTTCGTTAAATACGAATTTTGGCCGGCATATCTGAACGCTCTCCAACGACATCATATCCCCACTTACTTGATATCCGCTATCTTCCGTCCCGGACAACTCTTTTTCTTACCATGGGGCAAGAGGTATCTGAAGTTGTTGACGTGCTTTACACATATCTTCGTACAAGATGAAGCATCTAAACAACTACTCATCTCTCATGCTATTCAACAGGTAGAGGTGGCGGGAGATACCCGTTTTGATAGGGTGGAAGAGGTGATGACTCATGCCAAAGACCTGCCTTTGGTGCAGGCTTTTGTAGAGGGATCGGAACGAGTACTGGTGGCAGGTAGCACGTGGCCGATAGATGAGCAACTGCTGTCGCAGTATATAGCAGAACGCCCCAACACACGTCTTGTGCTCGTGCCGCATGAGGTGGGAGAAGAACATCTGCACCGGATATTTCAGTATTTTGAAGGACGATACGTACGCTACTCGGAGGCTACATGCACAAATGTACATCACTGCTCCGTGTTATTAGTGGATACAATAGGGGTACTATCGTCTATATACCGATACGGACAAGTGGCATATATCGGCGGTGGATTTGGCGAAGGTATCCACAATACGCTTGAGGCTGCAGTATATGGCATGCCCGTAGTGTTTGGCAAGAAATGGAAGAAGTTCCGGGAAGCCCGCGGACTGTTAACGGCAGGAGCAGCACGGACAGTGCGCAACTATGACGAATTGGTAGCGGCATTGGACGAAGCATTCATAAGGCAAACGGAGATGGGACGCAAGGCTGCCGACTATGTGCAATCGGAACGAGGTGCTACCGATCTCATATACTCCGCATTGTTCGATAAATAGCATTCACTACACCTCACGACGACAGCCTGCACAAACTGGCTGACGTCATATAGAGGAGATGTAAAAAGAAATTGGTTATAATCATCACATGGTACAAAAACCTACTATCCCCAAGGGAACGCGCGACTTTGGAGAAATTGAGATGGCGCGTCGTAACTATATATTCGACACCATAAAAAGCGTATTCCGACTATATGGATTCCAACAGATAGAGACTCCGGCAATGGAGAGTATATCTACACTGATGGGTAAATATGGTGAGGAAGGCGACAAACTGCTTTTCCGAATACAAAACTCCGGTGAGAAAATGAATGAGGCACCTGAAAAAGGACTAAGGTATGACCTGACAGTCCCCTTTGCGAGGTACGTGGTACAACATAGAGAACAACTGCAGTTCCCCTTCCGCCGTTATCAGATACAGCCGGTATGGCGTGCTGACCGCCCACAGAAAGGACGGTACAGAGAATTCTACCAATGTGATGTAGACGTGATAGGAACCACCTCTTTGGTCAGTGAAGTGGAACTGATGCAGATAGTAAAGCAGGTATATCGTAGATTAGGCGTACGGGTTGCGCTGCATATCAATAACCGGAAGGTACTATCAGGGATAGCCGAGGTGATAGGAGAACCAGATAAGATGATAGACATCACTATCGCTATAGACAAACTGGACAAGATAGGAGTGGACAAAGTGAACGGAGAGTTGTCAGAACGAGGACTGTCAAGCCAGGCGATAGCAGCACTTCAGCCTATTCTTAACCTCAACGGAAACAATAAGGAGAAGTTGGAGCAGTTGGAAGGTGTCCTTTCCTCTTCGGAGATAGGAATGAAAGGAATAGAAGAACTGCGGACTATCTTGGATATGTATGAGGAGCAGGAAGGGGCGGGAGAAGACCAACAGAGAGGGAACATGGAGGTAGTCTTGGATCTTTGCTTAGCGCGTGGACTGAACTACTATACAGGTGCCATTTTCGAAGTAAAGGCGTTGGACGTACAGATGGGGAGCATCACAGGCGGCGGGCGTTACGACAACCTGACGGGTATATTCGGCTTGCCGGATGTCAGTGGAGTAGGCATATCATTCGGTGCAGACCGTATCTATGATGTGCTGACGGAACTGGACCTTTACCCGAAAGATATGTTGCAGACCACACAACTGCTGTTTGTCACTTTCGGCGAGTCCGAACTACGTTATGCCATGCAATGGGCAAAGACACTTCGTGACGCAGGTGTGCGTGTAGAGGTGTACCCTGAACCTGCTAAGATGAAGAAACAAATGGGCTATGCCGATGCTAAAAAGATACCTTTCGTCGCTATCGTTGGTGGCGACGAGATGGCAGCAGGCAAGGTAATGCTCAAAAATATGCAGACAGGCGGGCAACAACTGCTTAATGCAGACGAGTGCATCGCTGCGATGAGAAAATAATAATCACCTATGAATACCTCTGTGCAATACGATGATGTGGTGGCAAAATGCCGTCAGATATTCGTCCTGAAGATGAAGGACTACGGACCAAGTTGGCGTATCATGCGCCCGCAAACCGTCAACGACCAACTATTCATCAAAGCCAAACGCGTACGCGAGATAGAAATGACAGGAGTTAATCTCGTCGGAGAAACGATCGAAGAAGAGATGATGGCTATCGTCAACTATAGCATCATCGGACTCATACAACTGCGCGAAGGATACGCCGACTCCGTGGATATGACTGCCGACCGGGCAACCGAACTATACGACCGGTATATACAAGAGGCTAAGAAACTCATGATGCGCAAGAACCACGATTATGGAGAGGCTTGGAGAGACATGTTCCAAGCAAGCCTCACAGACATCATACTGACAAAAATCAACCGCAACAAAGCCATCACAGCCAATGATAACCAAACACTCGTATCAGAAGGTGCGGATGGGAACTACTTCGATATGCTTAACTACGCAGTGTTTTACCTGATCAAACAACTATACAATGAAAAACAGTAAGACAATCATCGCTGCCGTTGTCCGTACACTGCTCGGACTGGTGTTCATCTTTTCCGGTACAGTCAAAGCCATTGACCCGTTAGGCACAACGTACAAGATAGAAGACTACCTCAAAGCCTTTGGTGGTTTCTTTACCGACCTCATGCCACTGGCAGAGGCGGCTGCCGTTGGCCTCATCGCTTTCGAGTTTGTACTCGGCGTATGCCTGCTGTGCAACGTGCGCACACAGTGGACGGCATGGATAACATTGGTTTTCTACGCAGTGATGACACCTCTGACACTCTATATCGCCATAACCAATCCTGTCAGCGATTGCGGCTGCTTTGGAGACGCGTTCATCATATCCAACTGGCAGACGTTCTACAAGAATGTCGTCCTGATAACGCTAACTGTCGTACTGATATGCTTGCGACGCAGCGTGCGTCATTTCTGGCACACACCTGTTGAGATGGCTATTGCTTTGCTCGCACTGACCTTGGTGTCCGGACTGATGCTTTACACCAACATGCACCTTCCTGTCATCGATTTCCGACCATACAAGATTGGGAATAATATCATGCAGATGATGGAACTACCGGATGATGCAGAACCGGACGAGTATGAGATAACATTTGTCTATGCCAAAAACGGAGAAGAGAAAGTATTCACACTCGACAATTACCCCAAAGGAGATAGCTCGTGGGTATTCGTCAGTCAAAACTCACGACTGATAAAAAAAGGATACGAACCTCCTGTCCACGACTTTGAGATAATGAATGCCGACTATGAAGATATCACCTACGACATCCTTGAGAGTGAGACACCCGTCACGCTTGTCATCATGTATGATCTGAATAAGGCGGATAAGACCCGGATAGACAAAGTCGTTGAACTATATAACCAAACAGTTTCCGCTGACGAACTGTTCTATATCCTCACAGGCTCGGGAACAGAAGAGATAATAGCACTGTCCTTGGAACACCCGTCATTGTCCGAAACAATATGCACATGCGACCCGGTCACACTCAAAACCATAGTACGTGCCAATCCGGGAGTGATAGTAGTGCAAAATGGCACGATTATTGACAAGTACAACCTTCGGAATAAGAAGTTGTAAAGACACACGTGAACCAGACGTTTCCAACAACACATAAACGTATAACAGTGTAAACAAACAATTTGATTTATAAGGTATGAGAACAAAAATGGTTGCAGGTAACTGGAAAATGAACATGAACCTGCAGGAAGGTGTAGCACTCGCTACAGAACTCAAACAACAGGTCACCAATCCAAACTGCGCTGTCGTCATTGGCACACCGTTTATTCATCTCGCTACAGTGGCAGAAATACTTAAGGGATCGCCCATACAACTTGCGGCAGAGAATTGTGCCGACCATGAGAAAGGTGCATACACAGGAGAGGTCAGCGCGGCTATGGTCGCTTCTACCGGTGCAACATATTGCATACTCGGACACTCCGAACGACGTGCGTACTACCACGAAGATTATGCTATACTCAAAGAGAAAGTGCTGCTTGCACTTGCCAACAACCTCAAACCCATATTCTGCATCGGAGAGGTGAAGGAAGAACGTGAAGCAGGTAAACAAAACGAAGTGGTAAAAGCACAACTCGAAGGATCTGTGTTCAACCTGTCTGCAGAGGATTTCGCCAAGATAACATTGGCGTATGAACCTGTATGGGCTATCGGAACAGGACTGACTGCTACACCCGCACAGGCGGAAGAGATGCACGCATACATACGCGCACTCGTAGCAGACAGATATGGTAAGCAAGTCGCAGACGACACCACCATCCTCTATGGCGGTAGCTGCAATGCGAAAAATGCTGCCGAACTGTTCGCTAACCCGGATGTTGACGGTGGACTGATAGGAGGTGCCAGCCTCAAGGCTACTGACTTCTGCACCATCATCGCTGCACGCTAAACACATCCCGTTAGTCATAATTCATGCTCATAATCACGATTTATCATTCAGTGCTCAACACCCTATAGAGGAGTTTATACTTTTTTATGCTTTTGATCTCATTTTTGACACAAACAAAAGAGCAGCACTCGAGCAGAGGATAAGCCGATCTTGAGCCGAGGATAAGCTGACCGAAAATAGTTTAAGATTTATTATGCCTCTCATCATTCCTGTACGCGGTTACACACCGCAAATAGGCAAAGACTGCTTCTTGGCTCCTAACGCCACCATCGTGGGCGACACGGTCATAGGAGAAGGCTGCTCTATATGGTTCAACGCCGTACTACGCGGCGATGTTAACTCCATACGGCTTGGCAACCACGTCAATATCCAAGATGGTTCAGTGCTTCATACACTCTACCAGAAGTCAACCATAGAGATTGGAGACTACGTATCCGTTGGACACAATGTGACCATACATGGCGCACATATCCATGACTACGCACTCATCGGCATGGGAGCAACACTGCTCGATGGAGTGGAAATCGGAGAGGGTGCTATCGTAGCCGCTGGAGCATTAGTACTCAAAAATACCAAAGTCGGAGCATACGAGATATGGGGGGGAGTACCTGCCAAATTCATCAAAAAAGCAGACCCTGACGAAACGAATGAGATAAACAGGAAGATAGCACATAACTACGCTTTGTACGCTTCTTGGTACCAAGAGGACAACGAACAACAATAATACGTGTCCCATTACAGACAACAGGGAGAGTTGGCACATCAGTCAACACTCCCTGTTCTTTGTATGTCTGTACTCACATGATACAAAATTGCACACCACTTGTATATTCCGTAAAAAAGTCGTACCTTTGCGCCATATTCATAAACCATAGCCGATATGTACCAACGAATACTACTCAAACTCTCAGGCGAAAGTCTTATGGGCGCACAGCAATATGGCATCGACCCACAACGCCTGTCTGACTATGCACAGCAGATACGACACGTAGCGCAACAAGGGCTGCAAGTCGCTATCGTCATCGGAGGAGGCAATATATTCCGTGGACTATCGGGGGCTCAAAAAGGTTTCGACCGCGTCAAAGGTGACCAGATGGGTATGCTCGCCACGGTGATCAATTCACTCGCACTGTCGTCTGCACTCGAAGATGTGGGACAGAAAGTGCGCGTGATGACGAGTATCAGGATGGAGCCTGTCGGCGAACTATACTCACCCGCTAAAACACTGAGACTGCTCAACAAAGGAAACGTGGTCATCATCGCAGGGGGAACGGGCAACCCGTTCTTCACTACCGATACCGCCGCTGTCCTGCGTGCCGTGGAACTGAAAGCCGATATCATGATGAAAGGGACACGGGTAGATGGCATATATACTGCCGACCCGGAGAAAGACACCACAGCAACCAAGTTTGACCAAATAACTTATGACGAAGTGCTGTCACGCAAACTGCATGTCATGGACCTGACAGCAATCACCATGTGCCGCGAAAACAATATGCCCGTCTATGTCTTCGATATGGATACAATGGGAAATTTACAACGTGTCATCAAGGGCGAGAATATCGGCACCCTGGTGCAGAACTGAAAATCAACCAAACAATACCTTATAACATCTAACACGCATACGTATGATTGAACCAAAACAAATCCAATCTGATGCCGAAGAGCTGATGCAAGCGGCTATCCTTTTCTTGGATGACTCCCTCGCACATATCCGCGCAGGAAAGGCGAGCACACGTATCCTCGACCCCGTCAAGGTGGACTATTATGGACAGATGTCGCCACTCACCAGCGTCGCTACTGTCACCACACCCGATGCACGAACCATTCAGATCCAACCATGGGAGAAGAAAATGCTGTCTGTCATTGAGAGAGCCATCATCAACTCTAACATAGGACTGGCACCCAACAACAACGGCGAGTGCATACGACTTATACTGCCGCCTCTGACAGAAGAAAGACGTCGGGAACTTGCCAAACAGTGCAAATCCGAAGCAGAGAACGCTAAGATGAGTGTGAGAAACGCACGGAGAGAAGCAATCGAGACTCTCAAAAAACAAATCAAAGAGGGACTGCCGGAAGACGCAGAGAAAGATGCAGAGAACGAAATGCAGAAACTGCACGACAAGTACATCAAACAGATAGATGAACTCTACGCCAAGAAAGAAAAAGATATCATGACTGTCTAACACCGTCAAGAATCTGCAACGCTTTCACCGGACAATTGGCTTACTATGTGCCGTAGGACTGACAACAGGGTCCTACGCATTGTCTATAGATAGCCTTATCAACCTTCCGGCAATGGGCGTACCGATCATCAATTATACGCCTGAGACATCATGGGAGTTTGGAGCGGCTGCACAGACATATTTCTGCCTCCCTGATCAAGACAAAACATCTATACTCCAACTGGATGGAGCATACGCCATCAATAAACAATGGTATATCAATACACAAGGGACACTCTATTTTGGAGGAGATAGACCATGGCAATTACAGTACAAAGGCGGATACAGTGACAAACATACTGGATACTACGGGACAGGCAATGTGGGAAATACAGCCGTTGGCATGAGACGACAGGTCATACCCTTCGTACTTAGACGTGGATATACCAACGTCCAGACACGCATATACGTGAACAACAACTGGTCAATAGGACCACTATTCGACTTCCAATACCATAAAACAGATCTGACAGACACCCTCACGGCTTACCCGGTCTCTATACAATGGGGACTCGGAGTAGTGGCACAATACGATACACGGGACCGTATATACTATCCTACACGGGGAATGTTGTTCAAGACCTCTGTTACCTACTACGAACCCACACTGGGATCCACGACACGTATGGCACTCTGGGATACGGATATACGGCAATTCGTTCCTATGCCTTACGACTTTATATGGGCATGGCAACTGCACACTATATGTGCCTTTTCAGCGGGAGAGATCCCGTATCCTATGTACCCATGCCTCGGAGGACAGGACGCACTGAGAGGAATAAGCAAAAACATGTTTCGAGACGATATAATGCTTGCACTGCAGACAGAACTACGGATACCTATATGGACAATCTTTCGTGCTACACTCTTTGTCGGCGTAGGAGATGTGTACGATATGCACCGGTGGAACTGGACAATACCCAAAGTGTCCTACGGAATAGGACTGAGAGCGTCTGTCAACCGGGCAAAAATCAATATACGTTTTGACCTCGCAAGGAGTAATATCGACCCGCGTTGGGACAACATACAAGCCTATAGTTTCTATCTCACAGCAACAGAAGCTTTCTGACAGACAAAATAACTACCCTATGAAAGGCCTTATCATCAAATCTACAGGCACTGCCTACAACGTCTATCTCCAAGACGGTACAACCGTTGACTGCCATGTCAAAGGCAATTTCAGGATACGTGGTATCCGATCAACCAACCCGGTCGCTGTCGGAGACTATGTCGAGATAACCAAAGGAGATGACGCTACATACTGGATAACAGACATCTATGACCGGCGAAACTACATCATACGCCGTAGCACAAACCTCAGTCACCAATCACATATCATTGCTGCAAACATAGACATGGCTGTACTGATGGTGACGATCAACCACCCTAAGACATCTACCATATTCTTGGACCGGTTTCTCGCTACATGCGAAGCATATAGCGTGCCTGTATGTGTCTTGTTCAATAAGATAGACATACTTTCCGACAACGAACAACAACTACTGACACAACTGCGTACCACCTATGAGCGTATAGGATACAAGACCTTTGCCATCTCGGCATTGGATACACAGAGCGAAGAGTATAGACGGTTGCTGGGGATGATGGGGACAGGTGTGACACTGCTGAGCGGTAACTCAGGCGTGGGGAAATCGACACTGCTGAATGCGATATTAGGGCAGCAGGTGACACGTACGGGGCGTATATCCACAGCACACGACAAAGGGATGCATACCACCACCTTCTCGGAGATGTACCGTCTGCCGGTGAACACACGGAACCCGCAGACGAAAGACAATGCTTGGGTGATAGACACACCGGGGATAAAAGGATTTGGAGTACTCGATATGCAACGCGAAGAAGTGAGCCACTATTTCCGCGACATATTCCTCACTGGACGCCAATGCCGCTATTCCAATTGCTTACACATAGACGAACCGAACTGCGCCGTGCGTGACGCTGTCAACAACGACACAATAGCCTTATCCCGATACGAGAGTTACCTCTCTATGCTCAACGACATCACAGAAGAGAAGTATCGGTAGAGCGGCAATATAAACCACGACTATAAGGTGGATAATATATGATCCATCTCTTGACTCACACGCTCCTGCTCCTCTAACAGACGTAACTGGGCGCGACTGCGGACCAAGTTGTGCTCAGCATAAGAAGTCTTGTAATAAGTATCACCGTTCAAATAATCTGTATAGAAACGGACAGCCTGCATGTAACTGAGCAAACGACAACCAAAAGGTAGTAGCGAACGCTCCGTATCGGTCAGAAAAGTAGCACGACGGAGATAACCACGGGAATATGAGGCAAAAATATCCATATTGACATGGATATTGTCTAAACACCTGTCATCCTCCGCACCCGTATTAGCAGCAGAACGCATAAAATCGCCAAAATCACTCAACACATACCCTGGCATCACCGTATCTAAATCCACAATACACAAGGGCTTGCCATTCGCATCAAACAACATGTTGTTTACCTTTGTGTCACAATGATTGATGCGCTTGGGTAACTTGCCCTCACGATGTAACACCTCCGCTAAACACATATCCTTCTCCCTGCTGACCAAAGCAGATAACAGATCCCATGTCGCAGACAACCGACACGCCTTGTCTTTCGCTGCTGCCTCGTGCAACTGTTCTAAACGAAACTCGATGTTGTGAAAGTTAGGTATAGACTCTGTCAACTCGGTAGCAGGCAGGTCAGATAACTGACATTGAAAAGTCCCAAAAGCCTCCCCGGCCAATTCGGCTGAATAGGGCGTCACCTGGTCTTGACTGTGAGAATCGGATATCAACAGATACATACGCCAATACTCCACATCACTCGTACCATCCGGCTCGGGCAAAGCCTTATAGTATAACTTGCCGTCACACGTAGGAACCAATCGCAAGACACGTCTGTCCACATCCTCCACGCCTGACGATAATAACTTCTGACGGATATGCTCCGTCACTCTCTGTATATTGTGCTGTAGTCCCTCTACATCCTCAAAGATATGATGGTTGATTTTCTGCAAAAAATAAGAGGGCGTCCTGCCTTCTTCTGCACGAACGACATAACTGTCATTGATGATACCTATATGCAATGGCTCTAAATGGTACACACCATCCAAGATGGCAAACTTCTCCAAGATATGTTCTCTCATATGATTGATAGGGTATAGAATGTTGTTTTCTCTGCGTGCAAAGATAAGGCAAAAATAGGATAGACACAAACAAATGATTACGAAAGCAGACGAAAGGGTAAATAATATGGTTTCGTAATGTTTCGAAAGACTTTTTTATACGAACAGGATATGTAACATGCTACAAGATAACCTATTAGGTATCCCGTAAAGAATTATGTTATAAAACATGCAAAAATAGCAGACAAAAGAAGAAAAGCAAACTACCTTTGCAACGAAGTTCGTTAACCATGAATGGACGATAGTATTGTTTAACCCTGAAAATATAATGGTATGAAAAGATTTTTATTCTTCTTTTTGGTCAGTCTTGTGACCTTGTCTGCTGGTGCAGCAGTCGTCCCGGTAAGCCCTGGTGAAGGGACTATCGCAGCAGCGGTAAAAGCAGCCGCCGCTGGCGATACGCTCGAATTGACAACAGGTGACTATACAGAAACAAGCAATGTTACAATCGATAAAGCCATCACTCTGCAGGCGGCTGCAGGGACGACACCCCTACTCAACATAAAAGCACGCTTCACAGTGAATGCAGCAGGTGTGACTTTCGATGGACTGACACTGAAAGGTACGGACGCTGAAGGTATTAGATACTATACCGCAACAGGTAACCAGAAAGTGAAAAGCTGCTCATTCGAAGGCTATACGTCAAGAGTGATTCGTATCTATACGGGAAAAGCATCGTTAGACTCGCTGGAAATACAGGATTGCCTCTTCCAAAACATAACAGGACGAGTGCTCGAATGCTCGGCGAAAGATATGATGAAATACCTGGGCATTATACGTTCTACATTTATGAATATAAAAGCAACGGACAAATACTTTGTCTATTTGAACTATGGGGAGTCGTCTGTAGATGGCACACGCGTTGACATAGACCATTGTACTTTCTATAATTGCATAGATCGCCGTGGTGCTTATTTCTACAATGTGAATGACGTACATGTGACCAATTGCATTGCAATGCTTCCTGAAGAGGTCAATGACACAAAATCATTCTCCGTTTATGGGGACAAGAGCGAGATTACAAATACGATCTCTTACAACGTGTCTGTCTATGGAGATGCCACAAAAACCAATATCAGTAGTCTGAATCCATATTTTTTGGATGCTGCAAACGGAATACTTACTCTCTGCAAAAACTCACCTGCTATAGGAGCAGCAACCGATGGAACAAATTTGGGAGACCCAAGATGGGGTGTGTCCGACAAAGACATCGACCTGTCACAACTGCCCTATACATTGTATAAAGTGCCATATAGCATGTCTCCTACAACCACATCGGTACGCATACTTTGGCAAACAGAAGACACTGTATCCTTGGGAAAAGTGCGCTACGGAGTATCACCGGATGACTTGACACAAGAAACAACAGCAAGAGATGGATGGTATGTCGAAGGCGAAGGATATGTACACGTGGTAGAACTGACAGGACTGCAACCTTTCACACGCTACTACTATGCTGTGGGAGACGGCACAAGAGAAGATACGATAATCAGCAGTTGCAAGACAGCACCTGACAAAAATACGGCATTCCGTATGTTCATGATTTCCGATATCCATGAGAACGCATGCAATAACTGGGAGAACGAACAGACGTATATCACGCAGACACTAAACCCCGATTTCGCAATGTTCATAGGTGACTTTGTCAATCATGGATGGGACAGAGCATGGAACGAGTCCTTCTTCAACCCCGGAAAACCTTTCTTGAGACAGGTCACTTTCTCTGGAGCCATCGGAAACCATGAGACATATCTTGCAGAGGGAACACACGACGAAGGATTCACAAACTACCATACATACTACGACTATTTCTCATCATTCTCACATGGAGAGAGCGAAGGAACAGTCATTGACCCAAGAGGAGAAGCATATTTCTCATTCAACTATGGCGATGCACAGATTATTTGCCTCAATCTCAATAATAATTACGACAACACCTACGATAGCCCCTCATTTGCGGTAGGATCCAAACAGTACAATTGGTTGGACCAACAACTCAAAAACAGCACATCCAAGTGGATACTCATATATGCACACGTAGGCATCACCACCTCAGGCTACCATGGACAATGGAACGAAGAAAACCATTCGATCATTCGACCGCTATTGGAACAGTATGCCAAAGCAGGCAAACATATCATCTGTTTCGCCGGTGACGACCACTCATTCGAACATGCACAAAAAGACGGAGTGAACTATGTCCGTCCTGGATGTGGACGCAACTCCAATTATGCACAAGTAACGTCACTACCTGACGCAGCATATACACTTATGTATCGCCAAGTGAGTTGCTTCTCTACACTGGATATGGCAGCAGACGGCAACTCAATATGCCTCACTACCTATGATTCTGTGGGTACGAGTTTCTACTCATATACCTTCTCGCTATCCGACAAACCGCTGCCAGCCGTATATATCACACAACCCAATGCCGCACAAACCACTTTCTCCGATTCTGTCGAGATACGCTACTCTGCTTCGTCAATATCCGATGCCACGGTAAATCTGTACTACAACACCACAGAAAAGACCACAGATGGAACACTCATAGCCGCTGACTTGGACGGCAATAATGGTATGCACGCATACGTGTGGAAGACACGATACGTAGAGCCGAAAGGGGTGTACTATATCTACGCCATCATAACAAATGCTGACACAACGATAGTACGGATGGCTACTACACCGATAACATTGGTGGCAGATACCATCGCACCACCCGCACCGACAGACTTAGGGTATAAGAAGCAAGGAAAACAACTGACGATCTTGTGGAAAAACCCTACACATCTGCTACACAAGGAACGCGTACTGACATCGTCAGAAAGCGGAATAGAAAACTTCCAATCTATAGAAGAGACTGACGAAGGAACAGCGAAACTGTCCACTACAGAGGGACGCGATGGAGGAACAGCAATCCATATCGACTATACGATAGCCAAAGCATGGGGACAAGGCAACGCAGCGTATGTATTCCCTGATGCAGAGGATATATCCGATACATATATGTTGTCTTTCTGGTATCGTGGAGATGGAGCGGCAAGAAACTTGAGAATAGTAGTGTATAACGATGTGAATGCAGATAATAAGATAAACGATAGTGCCGACGACTGGTGGTACAATGAGTCGCTGTCTCTGGGAACAACGACATGGAAACAGGCTACACTCGATATGCGACAATTCGATAAATTCACGTGGCATACAAATCTGGAAACGGCTAACAACTGCTCACGCACAAAAGCGATACATTTCATCATTCCCGGTGCTACAGCAGGAACAGGAACCATAGACATAGAGGACATAGTACTCTCAGGCGAGGTCTATCCGGCACCGGACTACGCCGGGACACTTATCCTGCGCAAAACAGATACATACTCTGCTGACATAACAGATGGTGAAATAATCTACGAGGGTACAGACGAGCAGTGCATAGACAAGACACTCGATATCAACAAACCGTACTACTATACTGCATTCGCATACGATGATATGCATAACTATTCAACTGCAGCCACCCTGTATTACGATCCTGCTATCCCTGCTACAGCATTGGATGATACTTCGATTGAGAAAAAACCCAACAAAATGTTCCGCAATGGACAACTCCTTATCCTGTACAACAACAATATATACAATATCGTAGGAGACTTGGTGCAAAAACAATAAGTGATATTTTATGCATAAAGGGTAACTGCCATGAGAAAAAAATGTTATAATCTGTTATTCTATAGTATATGTGCAGTCCTGTGTACATCGTGCAACCTGAACTTTTTCCCTTCTGACGAACTCAACTCAGAGTTACTGCTCAACGATGAGTCAGGAATAGAGTACCTTATGGACGGATGCTATGCTATGCTCAAAGATGAGGTAGAATACATCGGCTACTCCAGTGGAAATAGTTATATCAAACATTATTTCCAAATGGCAGAAGGACCATCTGACAACACCAACCTGTCAGGAAAAACAACTTCGGCGATATACCAGGCAACCACCTATATGATGACCGATAATCTTAAGAATGTAGGTACGTTTTGGATGGTAGCCTATAAAGTCATATATATGACAAATACTGTCATCGAATCAACCCCTGTAGGCTCTAATGACCAGCTCTTGGGTGAAGCATATTTCTTGAGAGGGATGATGCACTTCCATCTTGTTACTTTCTTTTCTCGAGCATACTGTTATGGTACAGACAACTTGGGAATACCCATTATGACATCTACGGCTGCCGAGGTCAAACGAGCACCTGTAGGGGAGGTTTACGCACAGATAGAAAAAGACCTTGTACAAGCGGCTAATCTCATGGGGGAATCACGTGGAGACAATGGATACCCATCACACGATGCTGCTCTCGGACTGTTGTCACGCCTCTATCTCTATATGGGACGCAATGATGAGGTCATCGCTACAGTCAACCGGATGATAGGCGGTGCAACAGCAACAAACAAACTGATTGGAACAGAAGAATTTACCCGAACCTTCGCAAACGCACGCACATCACAAGAAGTGCTGTTCTGTGTCGCACACGAGACAATAGAAGACAGAGGGCAAGCCAGTATAGGCTCCATGTACAACGGTGACGGAGGAGGATGGGGAGAGATATATCCTTCAGACCCGTTACTCAACCTGTACGAACGATATCCGACAGATGTACGTTATGCATCGTTTATCATACCGCAACTTCAGGATAAAGCAGACCCTATGGAACGTATGGTGTATTTCCCGGACCCTACAGGTGAAGATACCACAGCCGCAAGACTAAACCTCTATTTCACACTCAAACAGGTAGGAACGGATTATACCTTCACCGACAATGGGAAGACTTATACGGTGCAACAACGCTTGGTAAATGGCGAATACACAGAGTACTACGTCCTCTATCCAAATAATAAGGGACAACTCACAGAGTGTGCTGCACGCATATTACCCAAGATGCTGACGAGATTTGGCTATCCAAAGTATTTCTCTACTAAGTTCTCTTACCAGAGCGGACGACCACAACTGTCTTCACCTATATTCCTTCGATGGGGAGAGGTCATACTCAACCGGGCAGAAGCGTATGCCAAACTGGGACAGAACGAACAAGCACTCGCGGATGTCAATGCTATACGTACTCGTGCCGGAATACCCGCAGAGGGACTCTTCTCACTGTCTGATATGCATGGATATAAGTCTGTAGAGGACATAGTGGCAGATGAACGACGAATGGAATTGGCATTCGAAGGACATCGATTCTTCGACGTATTCCGTAACCGGCAGGATATGGATAGACGGTTTCCGGGATCACAACCATTGACAATCATCCAACATGACGACCCGAGAATACAATTCCCTATACCTAATGCCGAATGGACAGTCAGCGGTATAGAACAAAACCCCGGATATTAACAAAATAGGGGCTGCCTAAACCTTAGACAGCCCCTATTCTTTCAACTATCAACGCTAAACTACCAACTAAACTTGCACACTTGCAAATTATTCCTTACCTTTGCCCCTGAAACATAAATCATAATCAACTCATCAATTAAAAACACAAACAGGATGAAAAGACCTCTATCTTTCTTTGTGGCACTATTGGCTACTACAGCCCTTTGGGCGTACGATTTCAAGGTCGGTGACTTGTACTACAACATCACGAGTAGTACAGAACCATATACTGCAGAGGTAACCTACTATGAAGAATATTCTTCGGACAATTACAAGGGACTCACATCGGCTACTATCCCCGCAACCGTAACCTACAATGACACGACTTATAGCGTGACAAGTATAGGAAAGAATGCCTTCTCTAACTGCACTACTCTTACCTCTGTCACTATCCCCAATAGCGTAACGGGTATTGGAATATATGCTTTCGATGATTGTTCGGGTCTAACCTCGATAGTTGTGGAGAGTGGAAACACGGTGTATGATAGTCGGGAGAATTGCAATGCGTTGATACACACCGCAACAAATACACTGATACGAGGTTGCCAAACAACCACTATCCCCAATAGCGTAACAAGTATTGGAGAGTATGCTTTCTATGGATGCACAGGGCTTATCTCTATAACTATCCCCAATAGCGTGACAAGTATAGGAAAGAATGCCTTCTCTAACTGCACTACGCTTACCTCTATCACTATCCCAAATGGCATAACAGACATTCTCCGTTATGTCTTCTTTGGTTGCACAGGTCTTACCTCTGTTACTATCCCCAAAAGCATAAAGGGTATAGCAGAATTTGCTTTCTATGATTGTTCAGGACTTACTTCAATCTGTTTTTGGGGAACCACACCACCTGCTTTAGCCAGTAATTCATTTGATGGTGTTCCTACAGACAGTCTTACGGTCTATATCCCATGTGGTAGAACGAGTGCCTATCAAATTGAATTTTTTGAACAACTGCACGACTTCACAAACTATGTGGAGAAACCGCTGTACACGCTTTCTGTCTCCTCCGAAGACGAGGCAATGGGAACGGCTCAAATCACAAAGGGAGCATCCTCCTGCACGGACAATGCGGCTGTAGTGGAAGCCACGCCGATGGAGCATTATCATTTTACCCAATGGAGCGACGGCAACACGGATAACCCGCGCAGAGTAGCCATAGAGAGCGATACCGCCTTTACTGCCGGGTTCACCATCGACCGGCATACGGTTACCACCACTTGCGACATACGGCAAGGGATAGTTACGGGAGCAGGTACATTCGACTATGGGACACAAATCGTGCTGACGGCTGTCCCCAACAGCGGCTACGAGTTCCGACAGTGGAGCAATGGCTTGACCTATAACCCTTATCGCTTCACGGTGTTGGAAGACAGGACACTGCGGGCAGAGTTCATCCCCGCCACTGCCATTGACAACACCTCCGCCGACATAGACACAACCACCCCGCAAAAACTACTCCGCAACGGACAGGTACTAATCCTCCGAGGCGGCAAAACCTACACCACAACGGGTCTCGAAGTGGAATAACCAATCCTCTATAGGAGGAGTTTATCCCCCAAGAGGCTGCCTACACTCGTTAGGCAGCCTCTGCTATTTCCCCTTTGCAAGATATACTATGTGTTACCGTTTAACCTATTAACCCTTTCAACCAATTAAACCACGCATAAACTCCTAAACTCTTCAACTAAAAACCAAAACCATTTGCATACTTCAAAAAAATACACTACATTTGTCGCCGTAAGTGGGTATCCCGTACACCTATGCCAACCCGATAACAAATCCGGCAAAGAAAACAAGTATAACCCCGATAAATAATCCATTTATGAAAAAACTACTCTTCTTATTGTCAGTGGCACTCTTCACCGCCCTTTCTCTCCACGCAGCCTTCACCCCTGCTGCCTTTACTGTTTCTTCCAAAGGCAAGCAAGTAGCCTTCTCGCAAGGCAACCTGCAGTACACGCAATCGACCTCGACTTGGTCGTTTGCAGACTACCAAACCGATATGCTCGGTACAGGCAATGTAACAGACGGTACAGAGTCGTATGACGCCTATAACGGCTATTCGAAGAATGGTACTGCTCTCGCCGACAAGATTGACCTCTTTGGTTGGAGTACAAACAATGAAACTGCCCAATGGGGTATTAGCACCTCAACAAACAATTCCGATTACGCAGGCGACTTTGTGGATTGGGGTACAAACAACATCGGTACTGCGGTTCCGAACACCTACCGCACACTGACTAACGATGAGTGGGAGTACCTACTCAAAACTCGTCCCAATGCAAGCGAAAAGAAAGGCGTAGCCCGCATCAACCTTAACAGCGATGGCACACAATATGCCAACGGTCTTATCCTCTTGCCAGACAGTTGGACTTGCCCAACAGATGTAACCTTTAAGAGCGGTTTTGCCAATAGTAATGGTGAAGGTTACTACGCTACCTACCAAACTTTCACCCTCGACCAATGGCAAAAACTCGAAGCCGCAGGTGCAGTCTTCTTGCCTGCTTCGGGGAATCGCCACGGGTCGAGTATGGCTGTTGTGCAGAGTTACGGCAGTTATTGGTCTATGTCTACTACGGCGCACGACCCGGACGACGCGTACAACATAGACCTCAACTCGTACGACGCGGGTGCGAACTACCGCAGTCTTCGCTACCGAGGTAACGCAGTCCGTCTCGTACAAGATGTTCCTACATACGCCATCACGCTTACCCAACCCGACCATGGTACTATCGCCGCCGACAAGACAGAAAGTGTAGCCGGTGAAACGATTACGCTGACCTTGTCGCCCGATGCCTACTATGCCCCGAAGACCGTTACCGTCCTCCAAGGCGAAACGCCTGTAACAACCACCGCCGTAGCTGGTACAACGAACCAATACACTTTCACCATGCCGGCAGGCGAGGTGACAATTACCACCGAATTTGAGAAACTATCCTCTGCCTTTACCCCTGCCGCCTTTACCATTGCAGCAGACGGCAAGCAAGTAACCTTCTCGCAAGGCAACCTGCAGTGTTCGGGACTTACTACCCAAGACACTACATGGTCTTTCGCCGACTACCAAACGGAAATGCTCGGCGAAGCCAATGTCAGCGGTTCTGCTCTCGCCGACAAGATAGACCTCTTTGGTTGGAGTACAAACAATGGAACTACCAAGTGGGGTATCAGCACCTCTAAAAACAATTCCGATTACGCAGGCGACTTTGTGGATTGGGGTATAAACACCATCGGTACTGCGGCTCCGAATACCTACCGCACACTGACTAACGATGAGTGGGCATACTTGCTCAACACCCGCCCAAATGCAAGCGAAAAGAAAGGTGTAGCCCGCATCAACCTTAACAGCGATGGCACACAATATGCCAACGGTCTTATCCTCTTGCCAGACAGTTGGACTTGCCCAACAGATGTAACCTTTAAGAGCGGTTTTGCCGATAGTAATGGTGAAGGTTACTACGCTATCTACCAAACTTTCACCTTCGACCAGTGGCAAAAATTAGAATCCGCAGGAGCAGTGTTCTTGCCTGCTTCGGACTACCGATCCGGGTCGAGTATGAACGAAGTGCAGAACATCGGCGACTACTGGTCTGCTACGGCGGAAGGCTCGAACCACGCATACAGTTTGTACTTCCGCTCGTATGAAGCGTATGCGGGCAGCAGTTTCCGCTTCTACGGGCTGGCAGTCCGTCTCGTGCAAGATGTTAAATACACCATTACGCTCACCCAACCCGACCATGGTACTATAGCAGCCGACAAGACGGAAAGTGTAGCCGCAGGCGAAACCATTACGCTGACAATCACGCCCAACGCTTACTGTATATTGAAGACCGTTACCGTCCTCCAAGGCGAAACGCCTGTAACGACCACCGCCGTAGTCGGTACGACCAACCAATACACCTTCACCATGCCCGCAGGCGAAGTAAGTATCACTGCCGAATTTGAGAAACTATCCTCTGCTTTTACCCCTGCCGCCTTTACTGTTTCTTCCAAAGGCAAGCAAGTAGCCTTTTCGCAGGGGAACCTGCAGTACACGCAATCAACCTTGACTTGGTCGTTTGCAGACTACCAAACCGATATGCTCGGCAAAGCCAATATCAGCAGCGGTGTTCTCGCCGACAAGATAGACCTCTTTGGTTGGAGCGGCAACAACACCACCGCTCCGTGGGGTATCAGCACCACCACATCTGCTTCTAATTACTCGGGTGATTTTGTAGATTGGGGTACAAATACTATCGGTACCTATGCGCCTAATACCTATCGTACACTGACGAAAGACGAGTGGCTATACCTATTCAACACTCGCACCAATGCAAGCAATCTAAAAGGCGTAGCCCGTATCAAGTTAAATGACGACGGTTCGCAGTATGCCAATGGTCTTATCCTCTTGCCTGATGATTGGACTTGCCCTACTGATGTAACTTTCAATAGCGGCTTTGCGAGTGATGAGAATATAGAAGCCTACGCTACTTATCAAACCTTTACCCTTACAGAGTGGCAGAAACTCGAATCCGCAGGTGCGGTCTTCTTGCCTGCTTCGGGGTGCCGCGACGGGTCGGTGATGTACTATGTGCAGAATCGTGGCTACTATAGGTCTGCTACAGCGAACGGCTCGGAATATGCGTACAACCCGAGTTTCTACTCGAGTAAAATAGAAGCGCTCTCCGGCAACCGTCGCTACTACGGGATAGCAGTCCGTCTCGTTCAAGATGTTAAATATGCCATTACGCTCACCCAACCCGGGCACGGCAGTATTGCCGCCGATAAGACAGAGGCAGCCGCAGGCGAAACCATTACGCTTACAATCACGCCCAACGCTTACTGTATATTGAAGACCGTTACCGTCCTCCAAGGCGAAACGCCTGTAACGACCACCGCCGTAGTCGGTACGACCTACCAATACACCTTCATCATGCCCGCAGGCGAGGTAAGTATCACCGCCGAGTTCGAGAAACTATCCTCTGCCTTTACACCTGCAGCCTTTACGGTCTCCGAGAGCGGCAAACAAGTCCTCTTCTCGCAAGGCAACCTACAGTGTGCAGGCGTAACAAGCGGCACCTACACATGGTCTTTCGCCGACTACCAAACGGAGATGCTCGGCGAAGCCAATGTCAGCGGTTCCGCGCTCGCCGACAAGATCGACCTCTTCGGTTGGAGTGCAAACAATGAAACTGCCAAGTGGGGTATCAGCACCTCGACAGACTACAATGACTATGCAGGCGACTTCCTGGATTGGGGCAAGAATATCGACGACGGCACTATCTACCGCACACTGACTAACGATGAGTGGGATTACCTACTCAACACTCGTACCAATGCAAGCAATCTAAAAGGCGTTGCCCGCATCAACCTTAACAGCGATGGCTCGCAATATGCCAATGGTCTTATCCTGCTGCCCGACAGTTGGACTTGCCCGGAGGGTGTAATCTTCAAGAGCGGCCTTGCAAGTGAATGGAGCATAGAAGCGTATGCTACTTATCAGACTTTTACCCTTGTCGAGTGGCAAAAATTGGAAGCCGCAGGCGCAGTATTCTTGCCTGCTTCGGGGAGCCACGACTGGTTGCGTATGTACAATGTACAGCGCAACGGCGTCTATGGGTCTGCTACGGCATACGACTCGCTCAACGCGTACAACTTGAGTTTCGGCTCGGATGGGGTGTACGTGGGCGGCAATGGTCGCGTCTATGGGCAAGCAGTCCGTCTAGTGCAAGATGTTAAATACACCATTACGCTAACCTCGCCGGAACACGGCAGTATAGCCGCCAATAAGACGGAATCCGTTGCCGGCGAGACGATTACGCTGACCATTACACCCGACACAGGCTACGAATTGGATGTACTGACGACAAAAGACGCTGCAGGTAATCCTGTCACGGTGAATGACAATAAATTCACTATGCCGGCAAGCAATGTAACCGTAAGTGCTACTTTCAAGTTGCAGACCTTTATCGTTACGACCCACGCCGAGCATGGTACGGTAACGGGTGGTGGCACTTATGACTATGGTACAGAGGTGGAACTCAAGGCAGAACCTGCAGCAAATTACCACTTTGTACAATGGAGCGACGGCAATACCGCCAACCCGCGTACGATTACGGTAACTGCTAACGCGGAGTACACGGCTGAGTTCGCTATCGACCAGCACACTATTACGGTTACTGCAGAGAATGGTACGGTAACAGGAGCAGGCACTTATGACTACGGCAAAGAGGTAGAACTCAAAGCAGTACCCAATGAGCATTATCACTTTGTAAAATGGAGCGACGGCAACGCCGATGCTACCCGCACGATTACCGTAACCGCTAACGCGGAGTACACCGCCGAGTTTGCTATTGACCAGCACACCATTACGGTTACTGCCGAGAATGGCACGGTAACGGGAGCAGGCACCTACGACTATGGTACAGAGGTAGAACTCAAGGCAGTACCCGCAGAGCATTACCACTTTGTACAGTGGAGCGACGGCAACACTGATGTTACTCGTACGATTACGGTAACCGCTAACGCCGAGTATACCGCCGAGTTTGCTATCGACCAATACACCATTACGGTTATTGCCGAGAACGGTACGGTAACCGGCGCAGGCACTTACGACTACGGAACAGAGGTAGAACTCAAGGCAGAACCTGCAGAGCATTACCACTTTGTAAAATGGAGCGATGAGGTAACCGACAACCCGCGTACAATTACGGTAACCGCTAACGCGGAGTACACCGCCGAGTTTGCTATTGACCAACACACCATTACGGTTACTGCCGAAAACGGTACCGTAACCGGTGGTGGCACCTACGACTACGGCACAGAGGTAACACTCAAGGCAGAACCCGCAGAGCATTACCACTTTGTAAAATGGAGCGATGATGTTACCGCCAACCCGCGCAAGATTACGGTAACGGCTAACGCGGAGTACACTGCCGAGTTTGCTATTGACCAATACACCATTACGGTTACTGCCGAGAATGGTACGGTAACAGGAGCAGGCACTTACGACTACGGCACAGAGGTAACACTCGAAGCAAAGCCCGCAGAGCATTACCACTTTGTAAAATGGAGCGATGGTACAACGGAGAACCCTTACTCGTTTGTGATTACCCAAGACATCACCATAGAGGCGGTGTTCGTGGAGGTTCCTTCCACCGTTGATAATATCGCTGACTCTGCCGGTATCACCATCCGCAAGGTGCTACGCAACGGACAGGTACTCATCCTCCGTGGCGGCAAGACCTACACCACAACGGGTCTCGAAGTGAAATAACGACCCATCTATCAAAATAAAAACAACATGGGCTGCGCAACCACGCAGCCCATGTTGATAAGATAGCGTTATATCTATCAGTTCTATACTATAGCATTCCATACACGATGAATAAATCAAAAACAAACGATACCTTGTATACTCCGAAAAATCAAACTAACTTTGCACCGCATTAAGACCAAGAACAGAAAAACAATGCTACTCAATGATATCATCAAGGCTATACACCCTGTCTCGGTAATAAACAATGTCGACACCATTGATATCCAATACCTGCTGACAGACAGTCGCCAGAAATGTTCCGCTCCGGAACAGACACTGTTCTTTGCCCTCAAAACAGACAAAGACGATGGGGCAAGGTATATACATGAACTTGTCGACAAAGGAGTACAGGCATTTGTAGTTACGCCATCCTATACGTGTGACCTATCTGCTTGTCACAACAGTGTGTTCATGATTGTGACCGATACACTGCAGGCTTTGCAAGACCTTGCTGCATACAAACGATCACTCTATACATGCCCGGTCATAGGTATCACAGGATCAAATGGCAAGACAGTGGTCAAAGAGTGGCTATACCAACTACTCAAAGATGACTATCATATCACGCGCTCACCTAAGTCATACAACTCACAGATAGGTGTACCACTCTCTGTGTGGCAGATGAATGAAAATACCCAGTTAGGGATATTCGAAGCAGGGATATCTGAACCGGGAGAAATGCAACGATTGGAACGTATCATACGACCTACCATAGGTGTTATCACATATATAGGAACAGAACATGGGGAGAATTTCCCTTCTCTCGAAGCCAAACGGGCAGAAAAGATGCTACTGTTTTCACATTGTGATACCGTCATCGAGGACGCAACGCACCAGAATGTGCGTACCTGTGCCGCAGTCATGCGGACATTGGGATATGACGAAGAGACAATAACCCATCGCATCCTACACAAGACACACGAGACGGTTATGCAGGTGAACCTGTCTGCACTTGTCGATAATGTACATTATTTCCGTTCATGCCTCCAACCAACGACGATGCTCACTTGTATGGTCAAAGCCTTTGCGTATGGAACAGGTAGTGTCGAAGTGAGCCAGGCACTACAACAATCAGGAATAGTGAACTATCTGGCAGTAGCCGTAGCCGATGAAGGAGTGGAACTGCGACGAGCAGGAATAACATTACCAATCATCACTATGGATCCGGAAGTGGCAGCCATGGATATGATACTTGAGAATAACCTCGAACCTAACGTTTACTCTTTCCTGTCATTAGACGATGTCATCACCGCTGCCGCATCCAAAGGAATAGAGCAATACCCCATCCATATCAAGATTGATTCAGGTATGCACCGACTCGGGTTCTATAGAGAAGAAATACCCGAACTAATCCAACGCCTGCAATCACAGAATATAGTACGTGTTCGTAGTGTGTTCTCACACTTTGCAGGAAGCGATGAAGCACAATTCGATACGTTCACACAGCAACAAGCCGCCTATTTCAACGATTGCGCCGAGACACTGAAAACAGGACTGTCTTATCCCATACTCAAACATATATGCAACTCTGCCGGTATAGAACGTTTCCCACAATACCAATTTGACATGTGTAGGCTTGGTATAGGTATGTACGGATGCTCTTTTGCTGGGGCTAAATTACGCAATGTCTGTACACTCAAAACAACGATACTGAGCGTTAAAACAGTATCGGCGGGAGAAACAATAGGATATGGACGCCATACACAACTCGGAGAACCGAGACGCATAGCCGTCATCCCTATAGGATATGCCGATGGCTTTGATAGACGACTGTCTAATTATGTGGGGGAAGTGGTTATTAGAGGGAAGAGATGTCCTGTAGTGGGTAATATATGCATGGACCAAGCCATGATAGATGTTACCGACACGGATGCACAACCCGGAGACTATGCAGTTATCTTTGGCGAAGAATTGCCTGTTGAAGAGATAGCCGATAAGTTACATACCATTACATACGAAGTTCTAACATCCATCTCTCGCCGTGTGCAACGTGTCTATTTATACGAATAACTTGGCAATAGGCTATGGGACACATGTTGTCCAACAGGCATTGACGTTCTCGCTGCAGCAGGGGGAACTGGTCTGTATGCTCGGATGTAATGGATGTGGAAAATCAACACTCTTACGTACATTGGCAGGACTGCAACCTCCGTTAGCGGGTACATATACTATCTTCCATACAACAGTCTCGCCCTCTCACAAGAAAAAAACAGAGGACATCTCCAAACAAATATCTATTGTCTTGACGGAGAAACTATCTATAGAAAATACGTCTGTGTATGATGTAGTGGCTATGGGCAGATACCCTTACTCATCTTTCCTTGGAGGACTGTCTTCTATGGACGAAGAGGCTATCCAAATAGCCCTGCAACAAGTAGGATTGAAAGATGCAGCCGATACGTTTTTCAATAACCACAGCGATGGAGAGAAACAACGTATCCTCATAGCCAAAGCACTCGCACAACAGACCCCTATCATCCTTCTTGACGAACCCACAGCACACCTCGACCTTCCAAATCGTATTCATGTCCTGCAATTGCTGCGGCATCTGGCACACGGGCAACATAAGACAATCCTGATATCTACACACGAACTCAACCTCGCACTACAACTATCAGATCGTATCCTCTTGATGTCCGATAAACAAGTTCAATTGGATACACCATCAGCACTACGGGCAAGAGATGCATTCACAACAGCCTTCCAAATGGATATCTTCCACCCGTTAAACGAAGAACCTAATGTGAGATAATACCACCGCCTATAACCAACCCATCCTTATACAAGACCAGGGACTGACCGGGAGTAACGCCCCATACAGGAGTGTGTACATTGACAGAAACTTTGCCTGTCTCTTTCTCACTCAAGTCTAATGTGGCAGGCACGGCTGGAGATTTATAACGTATGCGCACTAACACCTCTGGAGAAGAACGAAGCCACTCCTCATCACGCAACCTGATAACATTTGCACATACCCTCGTCGCATACAAATCATCATGTTCCCCTAACGTGACACGGTTATGCTCGGCATCAATAGCGGTTACGTACTTGGGACTGCCCAAGGCTATACCTAAACCTTTACGTTGACCTATCGTATAGTTATAGAAACCGGTGTGCGTACCCAATACATGCCCATCTCTATCTACATACTCTCCATGACACATATTAACTCCTTGCTCTAATAAAAAAGTACGATAGTCATTATTGGGGACAAAACATATCTCTTGACTCTCTGTCTTCTTGGACAATGCTTCCAAACCATGCCGTAGAGCGATTTGTCTTACGTCCGGTTTAGTCAACTTGCCTAAAGGAAATAGTGTGCGTTGCAGGTTCTCTTCCGTAAGCATCCAGAGAAAATACGTCTGATCTTTGTGCGTATCTACAGCATTCTTCAGGTAGAGATGATCCCTATACTCTGCAATCTGGGCATAGTGCCCGGTGGCTATCATATCACATTGATACGTATCGGCTAATTGCAACAAACTACCCCATTTGATATGCGAATTACATAACACACATGGATTAGGCGTACGACCATGCATATA
>CAVKDW010000023.1:0-2332 GCA_963655075.1 Muribaculaceae bacterium
GAGAAATGCTACTCTATTGAAGAGGTAGCAGATCAGAAAGTGAAGACCGCTTTCTTCAAAGTAGGTCAGACAAAAATCGAGTTGTTAGAGGCTACGAGTCCAGAGTCTTCTATCGCAAAGTTTATTGAGAAGAACGGTGGTCGTGGTGGAGTACACCATGTGGCTTTCAATGTAGAAAGCGTAGAAGAGGCACTGAAAGAAGCAGAGGCAGCAGGTTTGCAACTGATAGACAAGGCTCCCCGCAAGGGCGCAGAGAACCTGATGATAGCCTTTCTCCACCCGAAGAGCACCAAGGGTGTACTCACAGAGTTGTGCCAGCAACCCAAGTAACAATAAATTAGACGAAGAGTATGAATACAGATAATTTGCAGAAACTGATAGACAACCGTGCGAAGGTTCAGGCCGGTGGCGGTGAGGCTGCAGTAGAAAAACATCACGCAAAGGGCAGTTATACTGCCCGTGAGCGTATCAATATGCTTCTTGACGAGGGTTCGTTCGAGGAGATAAACATGTTCTTGACGCACCGTTGCCATGACTTTGGTATGGAGAAGAAAGTGTTCCTCGGTGATGGTGTTGCCGTAGGTTCAGGTACGATTGACGGTCGTTTGGTATTCGTTTTCGCACAAGATGCTACCGTTATCGGTGGCTCGCTGAGCGAGACGATGGCACAGAAGATATGCAATGTCATGGACCAAGCCATGAAATTAGGTGCACCTATCATTGGTCTGAACGACTCCGGTGGAGCACGTATCCAAGAAGGTGCATGCGCTTTGGCCGGTTACGCCGAGATATTCGAGCGTAACATCCTTGCCAGCGGTGTAGTTCCACAGATCAGTGTTATCTTCGGTCCGTGTGCAGGCGGTGCCGTTTACAGTCCGGCACTGACCGACTTCATTATGATGACCGAACAGAACTCGTACATGTTCATCACAGGTCCGAAGGTGGTTAAGTCTGTTACAGGCGAGGATGTCAGTGTAGAAGACCTTGGCGGAGCAAAGGTACATGCTACCAAGTCGGGTGTTACTCACTTCGTGGCAGCCACCGAAGAGGAGGCTATCGCTGAAGTACGCCGATTAGTTAGTTTCATACCTCAGAACAATATGGAAGAGGCTCCGTTGGTACAATGCACCGATGACCCCATGCGTATAGAAGAGGCACTGAACGAGATTGTTCCCGATGATCCAAACAAGCCTTATAACATGAAGGACATCATCAACCTTATCGTTGATAACGGTGACTTTATGGAGGTTCAGAAAGACTATGCCAAGAATATCATCTGCGGTTTCGCGCGTTTCAATGGTCGTTCCACAGGTATTATTGCCAACCAGCCGAGTTGGCTTGCCGGTGTATTAGACTGCGATGCCAGCCGTAAGGCAGCACGTTTCGTACGCTTCTGCGATGCATTCAATATCCAGATACTGACACTCGTTGATGTTCCCGGTTTCCTCTGCGGAACAGGACAAGAGTATGCCGGCATTATTGACCATGGGGCCAAACTGATGTTCGCTTATGGCGAGGCTACCGTTCCTAAGGTTACGGTTACTATCCGTAAGTCTTATGGTGGCAGTCATATCGTGATGAGTTGCAAGCAGTTGCGTGGCGATGCATGCTATGCATGGCCTAATGCTGAGATTGCCGTTATGGGTGCGAGTGGTGCCGTAGGTGTACTGCAAGCCAAGGCTATCAAGGCTATTGAAGACCCTGAGGAGAAGAAGCAGTTCATTGCTGAGAAGGAGGCTGAATATCGCGATTTGTTTGCAAGTCCATACCAAGCTGCCAACCGTGGGTATATTGACGATATCATTGAGCCTCGTAATACACGTAAGCGCTTTCGAGAACTTGCAGACCAAGCGTCTGACGAACCCATTGAAGAAACACTCCAATATCCCCTTATAATTTATAATTATGATGCTATTAGAAGTTTCCACGGTCGTTACAGGCATAACGCCGTTTATATGGATGGTTACGGGCATCGGTTTCCTGTTAGTGTTGGCGTTGCTCTTTGTCTTCGTGTACATTATGAAGTTAATGGGTTGGGTTATGCAACCGCGTGTGAAACCCAAGGGCAAAGACGCAGAGACACATGCTGAGAGTGTGGCTCACACGCAGAAAGATTATACAGAGCGTATCACACTTACAGCAGACAGTACGGCGGCTATTGCGTTAGCGCTCCACCTGTATTACCACGGCGTGCACGATGAAGAAAGCACCAAAACGATTGTTCAACCCCACCGTACCCAATGGAACAACAAGATGTACGGCATGAATAACTTACACAGATGAACTCAAAATCATTTCAATTTACTATCGACGGGCGTAAGTTCGACACGAC
>CAVKDW010000023.1:2342-25446 GCA_963655075.1 Muribaculaceae bacterium
GTGGTATGGCCGAGGTTATCGTAAACGGCACCGTCTTCCATGTATCAATAGACCAAAGCAAGACCATCACTTCCGTCAAATCTGCTGTTGCCAAGACTGCCACTGCTGCTCCTGCAGCACAGGTAGGCGGTACGGTGGCTGTCAAGAGTCCGCTGCCGGGCAGTATCGTAAAGGTAGTCGTTGCTGCAGGACAGACTGTGAACAAGGGCGATCTGCTCCTCACTATGGAGTCCATGAAGATGGAGAACAACATCGCCAGCGAGGTTGCGGGTACTATCAAGAACGTCCTCGTGCAACCGGGTCAGAACGTGATGCAAGATGACAAACTCATTGAGATAGAGACTGCAGCTTCCGCTGCTACGTCCGTTGCCGCTCCTGCTGTGCCAAAGGCTGCTCCTGCACCGAAGGTTGAACCTGCACCGAAGGTTGAACCTGCGCCTGCTCCTGCTGCACCTAAAGCAGCAGACATACCTGCCGGTGGCAACAAAATCAAATCGCCTCTGCCAGGATCTGTCATCAAGGTGTTTGTATCCGAAGGACAAGCCGTAAAGAAAGGCGACACGCTGCTCACCCTTGAGTCGATGAAGATGGAGAATGCCGTGTTGGCCGATTGCGATGGCACGGTTACCAAGATTGCCGTTACCGCCGGTCAAAATGTGATGCAGGACGACCTGCTCGTTGTACTTGGCTAATAAATTGTCCGTATTATGTGGTATGATGATTTAGTAGCCTTCTTCCAGACAACGGGATTTATGAACATGGACTGGCGCCAAGGCGTTATGCTCCTTGTGTCTTTCTTCCTCTTGTTTCTGGCGATCAGGAAGCAGTATGAACCCCTGCTGTTGTTGCCTATTGCCTTTGGTATGTTGCTTACCAACCTGCCCAATGCGCACATGTTCAATCAAGAGTTATGGGACATATTCCTCGCTGAGAAATTATTTTATCTTCCAGGTGTAGATATTAACCATATATCCAGCATCCTTGATGCTTTCCGTGAGGGGTTGTTGGTGGACGCTGCACATGTAAAGGATATGATTAAGAATACTCCGTATACCATGGAGGATGTACTTTCGATAGCCAACCCATCCTATCATAGTTATGGTGCTGTCATGAAAGAGGCCGGGCTGCTTGATGTGCTGTATATTGGTGTGAAAGCCGGGTTATATCCCTGTTTGATCTTCATCGGTGTAGGTGCTATGACGGACTTCGGACCGCTGATTGCCAATCCGAAATCGCTGATGTTAGGTGCTGCTGCGCAGATAGGTATCTTCATTACTTTCCTGTGCGCTAATGCTATCGGCTTTACGCCTGCAGAGGCCGGTTCTATCGGTATTATCGGAGGTGCTGACGGACCTACGTCTATCTACCTGACCACCAAATTAGCCCCGCATCTTCTTGGTCCTATCGCTATTGCGGCCTACTCGTATATGGCATTAGTACCGGTTATCCAGCCTCCTATCATGAAGACGCTTACTACCAAGAAAGAGCGTCAGATAAAGATGAAGCAGTTGCGTTCTGTCAGCAAGGTAGAGAAGATTGTCTTCCCTATCGTCATCACGGCTATTGTAGCACTCGTATTGCCAGATGCAGCACCGCTCATCGGATGTTTGATGTTAGGTAACCTGATGAAAGAGTGCGGTGTGGTGGATCGTCTAAGTAAGACTGCACAGAACGAGTTGATGAACATTGTGGTTATCTTCCTCGGACTATCCGTAGGTGCTACTGCTACCGGCGCAACATTCCTCAATGCGAAGACTATCGCTATCCTCTGCATGGGTATCGTGGCTTTCAGTTTGAGTACTGCCGGTGGTGTCCTGCTTGCCAAGTTTATGAACCTGTTCTCGAAAGAGAAAATCAATCCGCTTATTGGTTCTGCAGGTGTTAGTGCTGTACCTATGGCTGCACGTGTGAGCCAGATAGAAGGTCAGAAAGAGGATCCGAGTAATTTCCTTCTCATGCACGCCATGGGACCGAATGTTGCCGGAGTTATCGGTTCTGCCGTTGCAGCGGGTATTCTCTTGAGTATGCTTGGATAATCCTTACGAGATATCATTTGATTAGTCATCGTATGATGATGATTGGTCAATAAAGAGTAAGAAACCGTCTAACAATATGCAAGTGTTAGATGGTTTCTTATTTTGTTATACCTACCCTATCTGCATTCGACAGTACGTATATCGGATATGACAACGAATTTGTATAGTTTAGGAAAATGTATTACCTTTGCAGGTTGTAGTGTGTCTTACCACCCTAATTATGCAAAAAGGGAGTTTATCAGGCTCTTCACCAAGTGTACATAGTTATATGGCCAGGCGCAACAATGTTCCAATAACAGAGATACATGACAATACGGTTTACTACGCTTGGGTGTAAACTCAATTTTGCTGAGAGCAGTGCCATAGGCAGGGCACTTGTTGAACGTGGGCATACGCGAGCCAAAGCAGGAGAGCAAGCGGATATTTGTATTATTAACACCTGTTCTGTTACTGATGTAGCCGATCATAAGGGGCGACAAGCCATTCATCGTATCCGTCGTCAGAATCCCGATGCAATACTCATTGTTACCGGTTGTTATGCACAACTCAAGCCTCAAGAAGTAAGTAATATCATTGGTGTAGATTACGTGCTTGGCCAGAACCAGAAGTTTGAGATACCTGCACTCGTGGCAGAGATAGAACAGCAAGTCACGCATGATACCATACAAACTTGTGACATACGCTCCGTCAACACCTTTCATGAGGCTCACTCCCGTGACGACAGGACACGGTGTTTTATTAAGGTCCAAGACGGTTGCGACTATTTCTGCACCTACTGTACTATTCCTCTTGCACGGGGTAAATCCCGGAACCCGAGTATAGCCTCATTGGTAGAGGAAGCACAACAGGCCATCGATGAAGGAGCAAAAGAGTTGGTTATTACCGGGGTGAATATAGGGGACTTCGGGCACTCCACCAATGAGAAGTTTATTGATCTATTACAGGCTTTTGACAACTTGCGGGCACAGGGAGATGGAACAGGTTATCGTGTACGTATCTCCTCCTGTGAGCCCAACCTGCTCTCAGACCAAATTATTGATTTCGTTGCCCGGTCTAAACATTTCGCGCCCCACTTCCATATACCTCTTCAATCAGGTAGCAATGAAGTACTTAAAATCATGCATCGGCGTTACACACGTGAACTGTTTCAGGAGCGTGTGATGCGTATCAAGCAATTGATGCCAAATGCTTTCATTGGTGTTGATTGTATGGTTGGTGTCAGAGGCGAGAGTGACAATTATTTTGCTGACTATGTACATTTTATTCAACAACTACCTATCAGTCAATTACATGTGTTTACTTACTCCGAGCGTTCCAACACACGTATGTTAGACATGGACCTCGTTGATGTGCCGATGGTCGTCAGGCACCGACGTAGTCAGATATTGCACTCTATATCCGAGGAGAAGTTACAAACATTCTACGCACAGTGCAAAGGACAAAAAGCCACAGTCTTATGGGAGAGTAAACATGAAGGAGATTGTATGGCCGGGTTCACGGAGAACTATATACGTGTTACAGGTATATATGACAAGAACAAAGTGAATACTTTTGAACATATTTTCATCTAAATATTTGCACACCCGAAATTCTTGTTGTACCTTTGCGGCGTGATTGCTTTAGGGCTTTCTAACAAGCGAACAACACATAATCCCCTTTATTTGAATAATTATTTTTAGTCTTTATGCAATACGATATGCAGAAACTCGGGCGGATGCCGCTCGAACAGTTGACTGAGATTGCTAACTCTTTTGGATTGGATATAAAGAAAACGGCGTCTGCACAGTCTATTATCTATGATATTTTGGATGCTCAAGCAGACAAAAGAGGTGCTGAAGTTCAGGCACGTGCTGATGCCCGTCAGGCTCAAGGTACAGATGCCAAGAGGAGCAAGAGAGCACGTATCCAACAAGGTCCTCAGAAAGTCAACACGGAAAATCTCAAAAGCAACCGCGTAGTGGTGACCGTAGGGAACGAGCAAGACACTCTTAGTCAGATAAAAGAGGAGCAGTCCAAGCAGCCTGTTCTTAAGACCAACAAGAATAGTCAGCCGACTATGTTTGGCAACATGCCTCTTTCTCCTATCGCCACAGAGAAATCCGTTGGTCATAGTTCTGCGGGAAAAACCGTTGAACAAACTACAGTACAGAAGCAACAAGAACCCAAGTTGCAATTGGATGTACCCGATTCTTCGGACTCAAAGACCTCTACTCTTCAACCTGCATCCTCTCAATTGTCTATTCCTCCGACTTCCCCCACAGAGTCTTTACCAGCACCGGTTGCTCCGACACCTCAAGTCAGGAAACGCGGGCGTCCGCGCAAAGGTGTGAATGATACTGTGAAAGCAGCCCCTGTACTACCGGAGACGTCTGCCAAAGAAGCCTCTTCTCCTATCCCTGCACAGCCAGCGGTTGCACAGCCGGAACAACAACCAGCAGGACAGAGTATAGAACAGGCCGAGCAGAGCATCAAGGCAGATGCTGTCGTTAACCCCAATACGCCTAATCGTCAAGGCGAGACCAAAGAAGAGAGGCAGGCGCGTATCAATGCCCGCATAGCACAAATAACCAAGCAGATAGCCAAGCGTGAAGAGCAGATTGCCAATGGAGAGGACATCACTCCTATCAATGAGGGCAATGTTCATAAAGCACCTTCCGGTCCTGAAGATGAGATACTCAATAGAGGAGCAGAGGCTTTTAGTAACAATATCATCGCTATGGGTACTTTGGAATGTGCTCCGGACGGGTATGGTTTTCTTAGAAGTGCCGACTACAACTATATCTCTTCTCCTGATGACATCTATGTCTCGCAACAACAGATCAAACAGTTTGGGCTCAAAACGGGCGACACTGTAGAGTGTTATGTCCGTCCTCCCCGTGATACAGACAAGTTCTTCCCGATGAAGGAGGTGATACATATCAACGGTCTGACGCCTGCGCAAGCGCGTGAGCGTATCGCATTTGAAAATCTCACGCCTCTCTTCCCCAATGAAAAATTTCACTTATGCAAAGGTGACGGCAGCGATCCTTTGTCCGTTCGTATTATAGACTTGTTTGCTCCTATAGGCAAGGGTCAGCGCGGGCTTATCGTTGCCCAGCCTAAAACAGGAAAGACTGTTCTGCTTAAGGAGATTGCGAATGCTATAGCGACAAACCATCCGGAGGTGTATATGATCATCTTGTTGGTTGATGAACGTCCTGAAGAGGTCACTGATATGGCGAGGTCTGTCAAGGCAGAAGTCATTGCGTCTACTTTTGACGAGCCTGCAGAGAATCATGTCAAGGTAGCGAATATAGTGCATGAGAAAGCCAAGCGGTTGGTGGAATGCGGGCACGATGTAGTTATTCTCCTTGACAGCATCACGCGTCTGGCACGTGCATACAACACGGTAGCGCCTGCCAGCGGCAAGGTGTTGTCCGGTGGTGTTGAGGCGCAGGCCTTACATAAGCCCAAGCGTTTTTTCGGTGCCGCGCGCAACATAGAGAATGGAGGCAGTCTTACTATTATTGCCACCGCACTGACAGAGACCGGGAGCAAGATGGATGATGTTATCTTTGAGGAGTTTAAGGGAACAGGTAACATGGAACTGCAGCTCGATCGGAAGTTAAGCAATAAGCGTATTTTCCCCGCTGTGGACATCCCTGCTTCCAGCACACGGCGTGATGACTTGTTATTACCACCGGATGTATTAACACGTATGTGGCAGATCCGCAAGCAGTTGAGCGACATGAACAGTGTTGAAGCGATGGAGAAGCTCAAGACATATATGGAACGGACACGTGATAATGATGAGTTCTTGTTAGTTGTCAACGGAGCAAGGCAATAGATAGAGCATATGCACATAGCGATTATCAACGGAGCCAATCTGAACCTGTTGGGTAAAAGAGAACCGACAATATACGGCACATCTTCTATGGAGCAAGTGCTTATAGACTTGCAACAAACCTATCCAGACGTATATTTCGAGTACCATCAGTCCAATCACGAGGGTGATCTCATTGATTGGATACAGCAGTTCGGCGTGTTCTCTACATCGCTGCGAACGCCCATTGACGGTATTATTCTCAACGCCGGCGGTTATACCCACACAAGTATTGCACTTCGCGATGCGGTAGTATGTTCTACTGTCCCCGTTGTGGAAGTACATATCTCCGATATTGGTCATCGAGAGCCATTCAGACGAGTAAGTCTGCTGACAGATGTATGCGCACATGCCATTATCGGAATAGGTATAAACGGATACCAACAGGCCACAGAGTGGATTATCCAACACTATAGGAATAAAGGGCAGTGAAGAGATATTTCATACACATAACTCTTGTGCTGGTGCTATGTTGCGTAGTGCAATCCGTTCATGCTCAGAATAATCCATACGTTGATGACAAGCCTGTGCATTTCGGGTTTCATCTTGGTATCAATTTCATGTCATTCAACGTGCACGAGACCGATAGCATTACTCAGTTAGCCAATGGTGATGGGCATACAATTTATCATCCCCGTGTCAAGTCATTAACACCGGGTTTCTCTGTAGGTTTCATCACAGATGTACGTCTGACACGTCATCTCAATCTGCGTTGCACACCTGCCTTACATTTTGGTCAGAAGACAATCACTTACAAGAGTTTTCAACGTCCTGATAGTCTGATACATGGAACCAAGACAGGTAATAAGGCTTCCGTGTTGTCCTTGCCTATATCTATCCCTCTCTATCTCAAATGGTCTGCCGAACGTGAGATGAACTACCGGCCGTACGTTATTGCCGGGGGAGGTGTCAGTTTTGACTTGGGACGTGACAAAGACAAGGTCATCTACCAGAAAGCATTTGATTACTTTGTTGAAGTGGGTTTCGGATGTGATTTCTATTTTCGTTGGTTCAAGTTATGTCCAGAGATAAAATACCAAATAGGTTTTGCGAATGTCCTGACACCTATTAACGAGGCGGGGCAGGCTCAGTGGAATATTGCCGCTGATGACTATTTCTATAGTAATTCCATTGCCCGCATGACCAACCAGGCTATATCTATCGTCTTCAATTTTGAATGAGTAAGCGGTTATTCTATATATTATTCATCCTAACTTGTCTTACCGGCTGTAAACAAGACATTGTCTCGAGCGATCCTAATCTACGGTTACTCTTCTCGCATGACAGTGTTCTTTTTGATACTGTTTTTACGAGTATGGGGTCGTCAACACGCCAAGTGATGGTTTATAACCCCAATGATTATGCACTCACTATCAGTCGGGTAACGTTAGGGGATAACCGTTATTTTCATATCAACTTGGATGGAGAAAGCGATCTATCCAACCTGCGCAATATCACCATCAGTGGGAAGGATAGTCTTTTTCTTTTCATACGAGTCCATGTTGATCCGCAAGTCAGTAACACCCCTGTGTTAGTAGAGGATGACATTATCTTCTCCGTTAACAGCAATCAACAGTCCATACACCTACAAGCCTATGGACAGAATGTGTGTGTGTTGCGTGACTCTACCAAGCGTATCATCCGAGAACATTGCACACTTACCAACACTGTGCCATACGTCATTTACGATACGCTTGTCATTGCGGGTGACCTGAATATCGAGGCAGGTGCGACACTCTATATGCATACAGGGGCCGGGATATATGTTTATGGCAATTTTAATGCAACAGGAACCCAGGACAGTCCTATCACTATACGTGGAGATCGTACAGACAGGTTATTCGATTCTGTGCCTTATTCTGTAGCATCCGGACAATGGAATGGCATATACTTACTATCCGGTTCTGAGCAGCATGCTGCTACTTATACGCTGGATTACGTCCATATCTTGTCAGGAAGTACAGGGTTATACGTTGCTTCCGAGTCGCCAGAGCATCCCTCCCTTCACTTCACCAACGGACGTATTCATAATCATTCCAGATATGGCTTGGTGCTCATCAATACCAATGCGTTAGTTGCTAACAGTGAAATCAGTAATTGTGCCTCCTACTGTGTCTATTTAGCAGGAGGGACACACCAGTTCATGCACAACACTATCGCCTCTTTTTTCGGTTACCCCTATACCAATATCAATATCCACAACAATATTGTACGTGAGGATGTGTCCGCCGTGTATATCAACAACTTAGACAAAGAAGTAGCTGCTACGCAAACCTCTTTCTACAACTGCATTGTCACAGGGTCACGTAAGAATAATCTTGTAGTAGCCACACCGCTTCCCAACAGGTATGAGGGGCGTTTTGTTGGTAATTACCTGCAAGCAGACTCCCTCTCGTCATTCTATGCATGGGACAATGTATATTCCACCGACTCTGATTCGGTCATGTTTCGCAATATCTACTACCGTTACAAAGAATATCACTACTACGATTTTCGTTTGGACTCCTTATCTCCCGCACGACATATAGCCGATCCGAGTATCACTGTTTCCTATCCCGTTGATCGTTTGGGTCATATACGTGATACGGAGCATCCTGATGCAGGGTGTTATGAATATGTAGAATGATATTATTTCTATAAAAACGATGACAGAAAAAGAGAAGATGCTTGCAGGACTCATCTACGATGCCTGCGATGAAGAGTTGTTGCATGATATCCGTGTTACCAAAGATATCCTATGGCGTTATAACCAGATACAGCCTACACATATCGAAGAGTTGCGTTCTGTTCTGCATCAATTAATCGGCACCTATCACGATGATTGTACCGTGCTACAACCTTTCTACTGCGATTATGGTTACAATATCCATTTTGGTCATCGTGTGTTTTGTAATTTTCGTCTCACCATCCTTGACGAAGGTGAGGTGACGATAGGAGATGATGCTTTCATTGGTCCCAACGTCTCCATGTACACTGCATGCCATAGTACCGATCCTGTCGAGCGTAATAGCAGACGTGAATGGGCTAAGCCTATCCATATTGGCGATAATTGTTGGATGGGTGGTTCAGTTACTATCTTGCCCGGGGTTACCATTGGGGATAACTGCACCATTGGCGCAGGTTCTGTCGTAGTACACGATATCCCAGCCAACTCTATTGCAGTAGGTAATCCTTGCCATGTGATACGGACTATTGATTAGTGGCTTAGTATCAAAAAAAAAAAAAGAAAAGAATAAGGAGCGACAACGACTGTTTGTTGCTTTTTTTTGTTGCGGTTTTGTTTCTGCTCAAGATCGGCTTATCTTCCGCTCATGTGCTGCTCTTTTTTTGGTAGCCAAAAGTAGAGAAAAAGTGGAAAAAAACAGTATTTAGTGTTGTGAAGACGATAAAAATGCATTACCTTTGTGCGTCCGTAAGCGTATGGATATATTAAAAAGTATTGTTCCAAAAGGACATGCTTATCAGATGAATACATACATGATATTGGTTCTTGATATCCAATCTGTTATTACAATAACACCGTGGCTATTAAAGATTAAAAGGGAACCATGTGTAAATCATGGACAGTCCCGCTGCTGTAAGTTTCATGGAGGTGCTTCTCCGATTTTTGTACTACACACAGGTCACTATTAGACTTACACACTAATGGGAAGACGTAGCAAAAAGAAACAAGTCAGAAGACCTGCCAATATCATACGTCAGATCAGGCTTTCGAGGTTAAGAGCGACGACGCGTACAAGGTACATAACGACTTGGGTTATGTCTATTGCCAAAAGGTCGTTTGTAAAATGCTTTTCACCTCAAACCGTTTGATACCATCAGGCGGTTTTTCTCTTGTCAAAGAAGAAACAAACACAACGATATGGAAACTAATATTATCAAACGCGATGGCAAGAGCGAGTTATTCGCTATTGAGAAGATTAAGAATGCCATCAGCAAAGCATTTATTGCTTCCGGTACTTTCGCTACGGAAGAGACGCTTACCTCCGTGCTATCCCGTCTTCGTATCCATAGTGGGATAACTGTTGAGGAGATACAGAATCAGGTTGAGGTGGCACTGATGGCTGAAGGATACTACCAGGTTGCCAAGAACTATATGCTCTACCGCTATCGCCATTCCAAGGATCGTGAGACGCGGGAGAAGTTGGAGTTCCTGATCAGTTACTGTCAGGCGACCAATCCAGCCACGGGGAGCAAGTACGATGCAAATGCGAATGTCGAGAAGAAAAATATAGCCACGCTTATAGGAGAGTTGCCCAAGTCCAATTACATACGTCTCAACAGGCGTATGCTCACGGAGCGTATCAAGGAGATGTTTGGTAAAGAGTATGCCGACAAATATATGTCATTGCTCAAGCAACATTTTATCTATAAAAACGATGAAACGAGTTTAGCCAATTATTGTGCCAGCATAACCATGTATCCATGGCTGTTAGAGGGTACGAAGGCTATTGGAGGTAATGCCACACCGCCTACCAACCTCAAGTCTTTCTGCGGAGGGTTTATCAATATGGTATTCATGGTGTCATCGATGCTCAGCGGGGCATGTGCCACTCCTGAGTTTCTGATGTATCTGAACTATTTTATTGAGAAGGAGTATGGTGAGGATTACTATCTGCGTTCTGATGAGGTGGTGGATTTAAGCAAGAGGCGCAGGACTATCGATAAAGTCATCACGGACTGTTTCGAGCAAGTGGTCTATTCTATCAACCAGCCATCAGGAGCCAGGAATTTCCAATCGGTGTTTTGGAATATCAGTTACTACGATCACTACTATTTTGACAGTATCTTTGGTGAGTTTGTCTTCCCCGATGGTCAAAAACCGCATTGGGAGTCTTTGAATTGGTTGCAAAAGCGTTTCATGCGTTGGTTTAATGCAGAGCGACTACGGTCTGTTCTGACTTTCCCTGTAGAGACGATGGCTCTCCTCAGCGAGAATGGGGATGTCAAAGACAAAGAGTATGCAGATTTCACAGCGGAGATGTATGCTGCCGGACACTCATTCTTTACCTATCTCAGTGACAATGCGGATTCTTTGGCTTCGTGCTGTCGCTTACGTAATGAGATAACAGACAACGGGTTCAGTTACACGTTAGGAGCCGGTGGCGTCAGTACAGGTTCCAAGAGTGTGCTGACCATTAATCTCAACCGTACCGTACAGCATGCTGTCCGACAAGGAGTTCCCTACTTGCAAGCCATTGAGGAGATAGTAGATCTGATGCACAAGGTGCAGTTGGCTTACAATGAAAATCTGAAGAGGTTACAAGCACAAGGGATGTTACCTTTATTCGATGCGGGTTTCATCAATATCAACCGCCAATATCTCACTATTGGAGTCAACGGATTAGTAGAGGCAGCAGAGTTTTTAGGGATAGCCATCAATGACAATGAGCAGTACAGTAGGTTTGTGCAAGAAGTCCTTGGGATTATTGAGCGTATGAATAAATCTTATCGGAGTAAGGAAGTGATGTTCAACTGTGAGATGATTCCGGCGGAGAACGTAGGAGTTAAACACGCCAAATGGGATAAAGAAGATGGTTATCAAGTGCCACGTGAATGTTACAACAGTTACTTCTATATCGTTGAAGACAGCAGTCTTAACGTTCTCGACAAGTTCCGCCTGCATGGTCGCAAGTATGTTGAGCACCTCACCGGTGGTTCGGCTTTGCACTGTAATCTTGAGGAACACCTATCGAAGACCCAATATCGTAATCTGCTCCGCGTAGCGGCAGAAGAGGGGACTAATTACTTCACGTTTAACATTCCCAATACCATCTGCAACGATTGTGGACATATTGACAAACGTTATCTACGCGAGTGTCCTGAATGTCATAGCCACAATGTGGATTATCTGACGCGTATCATAGGTTACCTGAAGCGTATCAGCAACTTCTCTGAGCCACGTCAACGTGAGGCTGCTCGTCGTTTCTATGCCACAATGCGGGAAGCATAAATATCGCAACCAGCCATGGAGGATAATGGAGAAAAGATACATAGTGACTTAAAGCAATGCTCCATTTTTTTGTCCGAATATGCGACATGCTTAATTGGAGCCGGTGTACATACGACGCGTATCATACGAAACACATGCCGTATCGCCAAGGCGTTGGGGGTAAAAGCAGAGATGACCGTTCTGCATAAGACATTCAACTTGACGCTATCTTCCCCCGACGGTCAACATGTGTACAATAAGCTATCCACTATCGCTCCACGTGGTATCAGTTTTCATCTTAATACCGACCTCAGCAAGTTGAGTTGGGATGCTTATGATCAACATCTTGGGTTAGATGAGTTATGGAAGCGTTACAACGATATCATATCCCGTCCGAAGCAGAAAGATTGGCAAGTGCTTGTTTTGGTGGGGATTGCCAATGCTGCCTTTTGCGGGCTGTTTCAAGGGGACTTGTGGGCGTGTGGTATGGTTGCTACAGGTACGTGGATAGGATATGGACTAAAGATTTTCATGGTGCGCAAGCATGTCAACATCTTTGGTATATGGTTCTGTTGTGCCTTTCTTTCCTCTATGATTGCGTCATTGTGCAGTTTCCTGCACTTGGGTGACACTCCCGATATAGCCATTGCCACAAGTGCTCTATACCTCATACCGGGTGTTCCACTCATCAACAGCGTCATTGACACCATAGAGGGACATGTACTAACGGGTTTTGCCCGATTTATGGATGCCTTGCTGCTCATTATCAGTATGGCTCTCGGATTACTCTGTACAACACTAATCATAGGATGATATGTGGGACATCGTTTTTGCATTACTCAAGGATGGCTTGTTGGCGGCTGCTGCGGCTGTAGGCTTTTCCGTTATCTCTGATCCTCCCCGGCGTACCATATCCTCGGCTGCACTGTTGGCGGCTATTGGGCATGCTACCCGGTATAGTATGCAGTATTTTGCCGATGCAGACCTCCTTATTGCGTCTTTTACAGGTGCACTCGTCATTGGGTTCTGCTGTATAGGCTTCTCCTCTTGGCTACACTGTCCTACAACCGTGTTGTGTATTCCGGCATTATTACCTATGATACCAGGTATATATGCTTATAAGACCATCTTTGCCATCACACAATTCATACACAACGCCGGAGATTCCACCCATGCTATGCATTATATGTTAGAGGTTTTTAGCAATGGGATTATCACTTTCTCCACAGTGTTTGCTTTGGTCGTAGGAGTGACTATCCCTACTCTACTCTTGAAAAAGTGGAGTTTCCAGATGACAAGACAAAAGAAATGATTCTTTGATTCGATACGTTGATTACGATATTGTATTCCAGGAAGTGCCTGATGAGACGACTTTAGCCTTTAATCTCAGCGGTTGTCCTCATCGTTGTCATGGCTGCCATAGTCCTCAATTATGGGAAGATACAGGCACTCCTCTCACTCCGGACGTCATAGACAGGCTTTGTGTGCGGTATCCATACATCACCTGCGTGGCTCTCATGGGTGGGGATGCCGACGTCGCTACACTGACTGCCTTAGCCACCTATGTTCGTCATATAGGCTTCAAGACGGCATGGTACACCGGTTTTTCGGAGTTGCCTACGGGTTTTGATATCTGTCTCTTTGATTTTATCAAGACAGGACCCTATATTGAAACCTTAGGAGGGCTTAAGAATAGTACGACCAATCAGCGTTTTTACAGGATAGAAAATGGACAAATGACAGACTGCACATACCTCTTTCAGGCTAAGAGTTTATAGAACTTTATCGCACTCTATCGGTACAGATAAACACTAAACGTCCTTAAGCGGACAACGTATCGTCATCGTGTTGTATCTTTGCACTTGATTTTGTGAGGGGACGTGTTTCCAAAACGCTTGGTGTCCAGGTTAGAAACTTAAGTATTTGATGATATCATTGTGCATATCCAAAGAAAAGTGTACCTTTGCGGTATGTCAATATCAGCCTCCTTCGGTCAAGTCATCAACTCTTGGCAAGCGGTAGATAGACACAAAAAAGGGTAAGCAATCTACATCGCACCGCTACAACCTCTTACCCTTGCTTCGGTCAAGACCTGGGGGAGTTCAGAGGGAGCTGGTCGTATAGGACTTACCCTATTCACCACAATGACCATCGATCACTGTTAACCTTTCAGGCTGCAAAGGTAGTAAAAAGATACGAACAGACCAAATAATTAGCGTATTTTGCTCGAGAAATTCATTAGAAATAGGATGTGTAATGTCCTCCCCTTTTCTCCGAATGAGGGACAAGAGGAACTACTAACACGGCTTGCCCATTTTATCACAACTCAGGACCATGACACCCGCTATGCTTTTATTCTGCGAGGATATGCGGGAACCGGCAAGACGAGTGTCGTTGCAGCACTTGTCAAAACGATGTGCCAACTACAACAGTCGGTAGTATTATTGGCACCTACGGGACGTGCTGCGAAAGTATTATCCCACTACGCAGAGCACCCTGCCTATACTATACACAAATACATCTATCGTCAGAAACAACTTGGGATAGAAGATTTTACTATAGCTGAGAACTTACATAGGGACACGCTATTTATCATTGATGAGTCGTCAATGATATCCGGGCAACGAGAGGCGAGTGCTTTTGGAACAGGGTTACTATTAGATGATGTAGTCAGTTTTGTTTATTCCGGGACGGGGTGCAAATTACTGCTCTCAGGAGATGATGCACAACTTCCTCCAGTGGGATCAACAATCTCTCCGGCTTTAGATGAAAGTTATATGGGTAGGTATGGGTTAGATGTGACATCCTATACGCTCACACAAGTGGTTCGTCAGGCACTCGATAGTGGGATATTGAGAAATGCTACCGAGTTACGCAATCAGTTGTCCAAGCCTACCTTAACCCGCGATGTTATTGATAATTTTCTATACGGCAATGATTTTCAAGGTATCTCCCCAGGTGAAGTTTTAGAAGCATTGGAACAATCCTACCATGATGTCGGTGAAGAAGAGACCATTATACTGACTCGTACCAATCGCCGAACCAACTTATACAACAGGGGAGTCCGGTCACGTATCTTATGGAGAGAGGATATGATCACTACAGGAGATCGAGTTATGGTAAGTAAGAACAATTATTTCTGGAGTGCCAACTACGACAACTTGCCATTCATTGCTAACGGAGATATGTTTCAAATCTCCCGACTACGAAATATGCGGGAGTTATATGGATTTACCTTTGCAGATGCCTCATTGCAATCATTGGACTACAGTTGGGAGATAGATGCAGTCATTTGGGTGGACACTTTGTCAACCGATTCTCCGGATGCCAACTATCAACTCCAACAGACTTTATTTGAGCGCATTTCCGAGGATTATCCAGAGTTGCACCATAGTAAACGCAAACTCATTGAGGCAATATACCAATCGCCATATTTCAATGCACTACAGATACGCTTTTCCTATGCTGTGACATGCCACAAATCGCAAGGCGGACAGTGGAAACGAGTATTTATTGACACAGATAACGCCACCTCTCAAGAAAATGACCCTAATTATTATCGTTGGCTATATACAGCCATCACTCGTGCAACTGAGCGTGTGTACCTGCTAAAAAACACATAACCTATTGTATATTTCCAATGGAATAAGTAACTTTGCGGTCTAATTATGTATTCGCCAAATACACATATTATGAAACGTTCGTTCTATTTTTTGTTATGGACGCAGACGCTTTTGTTACCCATCTGTTTGAACAGTTGTAAAGCAGACATCAATCTCAACGATATAGACCCGAAAGCAGAGTTGAATCTTAATATGGCTGTCCCTATCGGTTCTATGAGTATTACTATTAGTGATCTTCTCGAAACGAACAATATAGAACATCTATATATTGATTCTCTTGACAACAAAGGAGTGTTCGTTTACAAAGACACATTGAGAAAGCGAACGAGTTACCACAAGATAGACCTAAGCCAGTATATATCTAAGACCTCACTCATCATGAATGTGTATGATAAGTTAAAGAACGAACCTATTATGCACGATCACAAGATAACAGGGAATAGTTCCTCTACCATACAACTTGACTTTCCGTTAGCACTTAAGTTGAATGGTATCAATAGCGATTTGGCGAATGAACGATTGGATAGTGCGCAAATCAAGAATGCGAGTTTTGTCAGCACCATCAGTGGTTATAATCTGCCTATTAAGTGGGAGTGGATAGACAAAGTGACCCTTGAGTTGGGAGATAATTTCTCACGTAAAGAGGGTAATAACATTGTTGTCTATACACGAGGAGAAAGATATGGTTTTGGTGAAGACATATCTATCATGATAGATGAATTCTCACTATGCCTTATGAAAGAACCAAACCCCACAGACTACTACAATAATGTATTGGACTCCTGCAGTTTTGTTATCCATTTTTATATTACTATTCCTACGGAGGCTGGTGATATCTATATTCCCGAAGATGCAGCGTTTCGTTATGGACTCAGTGTTCAGTTTATTGACTATCACGCTGTATGGGGGATGTTTGCTCCATCCAAAGATATTTACAACGATAATCTTGTATGCTTGAAAGATAGTATCAACAGTTGGTCTATATTCGAGAAATCGCGCCTACCTTTTGCAGATCCTGTGATGGATCTTTCTATGACAACGAAAGTTGCAGGGGCAATGAGATTAACTACCAACTATCTATTCATACAGGAAGAAGAGACTGGCCAAAAGGTATATGCTACATTCAGCGGGGACACTACATTTGTTAAGCATCTTTCTAAGAACGAATACTTATCGCTCAACAGTGCCATTGGAGATTCGGTAGTTACATCTATCCGTTTAGACAATACACCTGAACGAGGGCATATTGACAGGTTGTTTACCATCAAACCTGATTATTTAGGGTATAAAATCCTTATGGACTTTGATGTAGAGGAGACACCACAAATACGTATTGTTCCTTCTTCTGACGTCAATTTTGATATTTCGTATTCTTTACCTTTCATTTTCAATGAGGGGTTATATATTCACTACGAAGACACGTTGGTCAATATCAATCTGAGCAAGTTTACATTAGACTCTTTATACGCATCTGCACAGATAATTGATACTATCAAGACCGGAGATGTCAAACTGTACTTAAAAATACAGAACACTATCCCCGTACGTATTAAAGGAGTATTATCTTGCTTAGATGAGAGTGGTCACGAGGTGATGGATCCTCTCGATCCGAATCAGCCTTTCCGTCTGACCAATTCAGATACGACCTATATCGTTGCACCAGAATACACACTTGATAGTAGTGGTTCTTGGCAGATAAGGACACCCGGTGTAGTAACGAACATTGTTTCTCTCAAGAAGGAGCAATTAGATGCACTCGGTACTATTCGGCAGATACGTTTCGAAGCCATTTTGGATGATGAGTCGTTACAGTATGCTTACCAACAAGGTAGTTTCAATGTAAGACTATCTGAGAAACAAAAAGTTACCGTTTCCATTGGACTAACTACAAACGTTGATGCTATTCTCGATTTTGAAAGCACCAACAAGTAGCCATAGCAGCAACACATGAGAGATCTATTTCATAGAATATCATTACTACTTCTACTGGCGATGCCATTGGGTATTTATGCGCAGCAAGTGAATACGTTGTATTTCTTGGAGAATGCGCCTATGCGTCATCTCTTTAACCCGGCATTTCAACCTATTAGTCAGGGATATTGCAACGTATCCCCCATTGGGTATAGTAGTGTCATGGTTGGAAATAATTCGCTCACTATGTCTGATCTTATCTACAAGGATAAGACAACAGGAAATACTATCACAGCACTGCATCCCAATGGGGACAAAGGAACTTTGTTAGACAGATTACAACCTGTTCTGTTTATCAATGGTGATGCGACACTCAATCTTCTTGGTTTTGGTTTCCGTATCAAAGATAATGGATATTTCCATTTCAACTTATTAGAACGTATCGAATCGGGAGTAGGCACTCCAAAAGAGTTGTATAGTTTTTTTCTCAAAGGAGGAGTGGATGCTAACGGGCAGAACAATCTCAGTTTATCACAACTTAATCTGAATGCAAATCTGTATACAGAGGCGAGTTTTGGGTATTCACATGTTATCAATGAGAGTTGGACGATAGGAGGTAAATTTAAGATGTTGTTTGGTACAGCTTACGCAGGGATTGACGCCACCAACCTCTCCATAGATGCTTCTGTAGAAGAATGGCGCATCAAGGGGAATAGCAATTTATATATCTCCGGTCCTCTGCAGTGGGCGAATATGCCAGATGTTATCAATAGGGAAAGACTTCGTGAGATAGGTTCAGATGTCATCAACACGGACGATGTCGCCTATCTGCTCAAGCCTTCCGGATACGGTGCTGCCATTGATTTTGGTTTTACTTATCGACCTATAGATCAACTACAGGTTAGTGCGTCTATTAACGATCTCGGTTTTATCTACTGGAATAACTCTCGTGTATATAACTGTACTCTTGACACGACCTTTACCGGGGTTGGAGAGTTTCGATATAATGACTATGTGGTTGACGGCACATTTGAGAGCGACAGTCTATGGGGAGATGTCCAAGATAATATGCGGGTGTTTATAGATGGTATTTATGCATACGGAACGGGGCGTTCAGGTTTTGCACGTATGCTGAATGCCAAGTTAAATATCGGTGTAGATGTCAATCTTTGGGACAATCGTATCGGTGTAGGATTGGTAGCCTCTACTCGACTATATAATCGTCGCTTATATGGAGAAATAACCTTTGGGACTGCTTTACGGCCATGCAATTGGTTTAATATAGCACTTAGTTATTCGCTCATCAACAACGGCAAATATAGTAATATAGGAGCAGGTTTAAGTTTCATGCCTTACGATGGTGTTAACTTGACGCTCGCTATAGACTATATCCCGACCACTTATGCCTATTATTCATACGATGATAACAGTCCCAGAAAATTAGCACCTATTCCCTATAAGGCTAAAGGTGTTAATGTAGCTCTTGGCTTCAGTATTGTATGGGGGACGAACAAGGCACACCAATAGACGAATTATATTTCAATAACATAAATATCACTAACAACCAATATGGGAAGAGCATTTGAATATCGCAAAGCGACAAAACTAAAACGTTGGGGTCATATGGCACGTACGTTTACTAAGTTAGGTAAAGAAATCACCATTGCAGCTCGTGAGGGTGGTGCAGATCCGGATGGTAATCCACGTCTTCGTATGTTGATACAGCAGTGTAAGCGTGAGAACATGCCCAAGGATAATATCGATCGTGCTATTAAGAAAGCTACAGATAAGTCTTCTGAGGGATATAAGGAGATCAATTATGAGGGATATGGTCCACATGGTGTGGCTATCTTTATTGAGACTGCTACGGATAACAATATGCGTACTGTCGCCAATATCCGTTCCTATTTCACCAAACACGGTGGTACACTTGGCACGCAAGGTTGCCTGCAGTTCTTGTTTGACCGTAAAGCATGCTTCACCGTCACTGCCAAAGATGGCGTGGACTTGGACGAGTTGGAATTGGAACTGATTGACTTCGGTGTCGAAGAACTCGGTAATGATGAGGATGGCAATATCATTATCTATGGTGACTTCAACCAGTACTCACAGATGCAGAAGTACTTGGAGGATAATGGGTTTGATATCCAGTCATGCGAATTTGTTCGCATCCCGAATGACACTAAGACACTGACAGATGAAGAGCGTGAGTCTGTACAGAAACTCATCGACAAGATTGAGGAGGATGAGGACGTGCAGAATGTGTTTACCAATATTGCGGAAGACTAAGTCCACATGGGGGTAGAACTTATCAAAGAGTATTTCCCTCTAACGGTGCATCAAGAGCAGCAGTTTGCTGCTCTTGATGCACTATACAGAGATTGGAATACTAAGATTAATATTATCTCGCGCAAGGATATTGATAATCTATATGAGCATCATATTTTACACTCGTTGGCGATAGCAAAGGTGTTGCACTTTCGATCTGGGACACGACTATTGGATGTAGGCACGGGCGGAGGTTTCCCAGGTATCCCCTTAGCGATACTCTTTCCAGAGTGTCCGTTCACACTGATTGACTCTATTGGGAAGAAAGTACGTGTAGCAAATGATATAGCGCAATGTCTTGAACTGTATAATGTGACTTGTGTTCAAGAGCGAGCGGAGGAAGAGAAAGGCAAGTTTGACTATGTAGTCAGCCGTGCCGTGATGCCATTCCCGGACTTAGTGCGTCTTGTGCAGAAGAATATAGACCGTACACCACGTAATGCGATGCCTAATGGTCTGATTGTTCTCAAGGGAGGAAATCTGGACGCAGAACTCAAGCCATTCAAGAAACGTGTAGAGGTAACTGACATCTCAACGCTATTCAAAGGCGAATGGTTTGCAACGAAGCAAGTGATATACCTTCCTCTATAAAACCAACGATGGTGTATGTTCTACTAATGAGTTTTTATATAGGTAATTATGACAATCAAGACATTTTACTTTAATCCCTACAGGGAATGCACTTATGTAGTATGGGATGAGCAGAATAGAAATGGTAAAGCTTTGATTATTGACGCAGGTATGCATAGTGTGTCTGAACAGCAGCGATTTATTGACTATATGCAGCAACGGCAACTTACTCCCATTGCTTTACTTATCACTCATACCCATCCGGACCATATATGTGGATTAGAATTTCTACGCACCACCTATCAACTTACCCCCACCATATTTCCTCAGGAGGGGTTACTCACTATACCAGGTTTTGATGGGATAAGCGTCATTCACACCCCAGGTCACAAAGCGGATTGCGTGTGTTACTATTGGGCTACACAGCGATGTATCTTTACCGGAGACACCCTCTTTAAGGAGTCTGTAGGGCGAACAGACCTACCGGAAGGGGATGCTTCAGCATTATTCCGTTCTCTCGGTCAATTGACATGCTTACCAGATGATGTAGTTATATATCCAGGACATGGATATACCTCTACTATAGGTTATGAGAAGCAACATAATCCATACCTATGATATCCTTGATTAATGCACATAATACACAATCTGCATGACGAAACAAAACGCTTTTGTTGTCATCGCCGTACTAATGGTGACGTGTTATCTTACCGCGAATGTAATGGCGGTGCGGATTATACAAATTGGGACTATTAGTATATTTGATGCAGGGACTATCGTCTTCCCTTTGACATATATGTTAGGTGAGGTGGTGACGGAGATATGGGGATTTCATAGAGCACGTAAGTTGATATGTCTTACCTTTGCTTGCCAACTTATCTTTGTGTTATTCACATGGGTAGGGTTGCATCTTCCTTATCCTCTAGAGACAAGTGAGATGGTTAATGCCTACCACATGGTATTCTCATACGTTCCCCGCATTATGATAGCATCTCTATCTGCATTTTTGGTTGGTGAACTTACCAATGCTTATATCATGTCTTCTATTAAGCGGCACTTTGGAGGTCCTCTATGGGTGCGTACTATCGGCAGTTCTATTGTCGGTTATGCTATAGACACCACCCTATTTGTATTGATTGCCTTTTATGGAACAGTCTCCACTACCCAACTCGGCACGATGATAGGTATCCAAATCGCCGTCAAAGTGCTAATAGAGATCTGTGCCTCCACTCCTATGGCCTATGCTCTCGTCTCTCTCATCCGCCACAAGCTCCATTAGTTTCCTCATCACCCACACAATACCCACATCTCAAGATTTTAGTGATTGCATACACACGACAATAAAAAGCTGCCTAACAACTTTGCATTGTTAGGCAGCCACTTTTCTTTGTCTAATAGTCTTGAAGACTTATTGGTTCTCTATCTTAGTCTTGCGCTATGGCTGTGCTGATCCTGAAGGGGTAAGATTGACCTTGACATCTGTAGGGGTATAGATACAGCCTCCGCTCAAGATGAAGAACTGTCCTTGGTATATGACTTTCTGCGGTTGGTTATCATCGGATGCCGAGATATTGTCTATTGCCGTAGCAAGAACAACTCCGCCTCTATGGTCAAGTCTTTATCTACAATTATATTGCGTGGGTTGTCGGTATTGCCATCATTCCACTGCGCAAATGTATAGCCATTATTTACAACTGCCCTGACAGTGCATTCATTATCGGTGCAAGTTGCTTCTTTGATTATCTGAACGAAGCCCATTGTTTCATTCTGACTTGTTGCAGTCACTGTATACGCTATCTTTTCAATATAGTTTGTAAAAACACCATTCCATCTACTGTCCTCTTGATAGGTATCTTTTGTGCCGCAGGGAATGTATACAGGGATAGTGATGGAGATAAGACCGGTGCAACCATTGAAAGCATAACGTCCAATACTCGTTATGCTATAGTTGTATCCACCATCTCTAATGGTCGATGGAATTGTGATCTTTCCACTATACTTCCCGATGCCGGACTAGTAACGCTCGCTGTTCGTGTGGAAGAATCCAAATAATAGTATAAGGCTCCATATTTGACTTTGTCTGCTGCATAAACAGACACTACGCTCATTAGGGCAATGAGAGTTAATAATATGTTCTTTTTCACAGAGATTCTTTGTTGTTATCTAATAGCTGTAGATCTTCGTGATAAGAGATGTCACTCTGAAACAGACTATACCTAAGATTAAGAGTGGCAACCGATAGCCTTATTACCAACAAGTTACATTGTCTTAAAAAACTTTTCTGCCTTTTTGCACTACATAGGGGTATGTCTATTGTGTTGATTATCAGTTATTTATATAAAATTAGCGATACGAAGCTCTGTGGGTTGTCCATAAGGCTATTTCTGTTCTATCGGAAAACTACATCCGTCAGCCATATTGTCGAGTATAAATTCGCCATATCCAAGGAATAGCCATACGGGCGACACCTTATAGTATGAAATGCAGTTGCATATTGCTCCAATAGGTGCGGTGCGCCTGCCCGCTTCTATCGCTGAGAGGTTGGTATTCGTTATGCCGCACCGCTCTGCATACTCTGCCCGCGTGCCTACAAGTCCAAGAGCATGCAACTGATGATACGCTGCGATAAACTGCTGCGTCACATATTGTCTATTCGTTACCATAATATTATGATTGATTAAGTTATTCTGTTTCTAAAGAACTGTCGTCTGTCAATATCTTTGCCTCTGTGATTGGGGTGTCCTCTATCCGTTTCATCTGCTCGGCATTGTAAGGAGAGATGACCGGCTTGCCTAATTCCTTTTCGAGTTGCTGTCGTGCTACTTTGGCGACTCCGCCACCG
>CAVKDW010000024.1:0-22878 GCA_963655075.1 Muribaculaceae bacterium
GTAGGTGTGTTGCCCAGTCACGCAAGCCCATACGTTCGAGTTGTTCCATTGCCAGTAGGCGTCGTTGTCGGCGCGGCACACCTTTGTAGTAGAGTGGCAGTTCTACATTCTCTAATGCTGTTTTGAAGTTGAGCAGGTTAAAACTCTGAAAGACAAAGCCAATCATCTCGTTTCGCACACGTGCGCTCTGTGTCTCGCTGAGGTTTTTAATTAGTTTTCCTGCGAGGTAGTAGTCTCCTTCGTCGTAGTTGTCAAGGATACCGATGATATTGAGCAGTGTGGATTTCCCGGATCCTGAGGCTCCCATGATGGATACGAACTCACCGTCCTCCACGCACAGGTTAATCCCTTTCAGCGCATGCAACGCATTCTCCTGACCTTTGTTATAGGTCTTCTCGATGTTGTTTAGTTCTATCATTGTCCGTACGTTACACTATTATTGTTGTCCTATGTAGTACTCCTTTCTGTCAGGACGACGCAAAAAGTGTATTTGCATGTAGTATGCAAGACATAGTTATGTATATTATGGGATTATTTGTGTTTTGCTATGTTGACTTTACAGAATTAGGGTTTGATAGTATCTTGTGGTAATTGGAGCGTGTAGAGGATCGCTTCATTCTGTCGTAGTGCGGTGCGTTTGTTTTGTCCCGGTGCGAATATGAACGTCTCAGCAGTGATGACCCGTCCATTGACTTGGTCGAGTCGTGTATGGCTGACATAAGGTCCTCCCATAGCCTCTCCTCCGCGCATTTTCCATAGTCCTCGTATCTCGGCGGCATACTGTCCGTGTTGTACGCTGATATCACGCTTCTGTGGAGGGATGACCTTGTACTCTGTTCCCATGTGACTGCCTTCGACAGTTGCCGTGATGACCTTTCCGAGTACGGCATCGCGTTGTTGGTTGAGATAGTCGATAGTGAATGTCTGTGGGTTGGTGTAGGGGTAGTTATAGATGACGATATCTTTTCTCATTGTGCCTTTGTTGTTGCAGCACCATAACAGTTGAACGTTGTTGTCAGGTACATAGGTATTGTCATCTGTTTGTAGTGTGAGTGTTGTGTCCATTATCAACAAGTAATCTTCCGGTATGAGCATGTCGTATCCCATCTGTTGCAGTCTTTTTCGTGCTTGCTTGTTGGTGTTGGCGTTGTAGAAGCGTATCTGCCTGTCTATCTCTTGTTGTACGAACCATTGGCGCACGTCTTGCCCGTGTGTCAGCCAGTATGTGACGAACTGTTCTTGTGATGGTGTCTGGATACGGTATATGGCTTGTGGTTTAGACCAGTAGTTGGTGCTGATTTTTGCTTTTGTCTGTGTGTATTGTTTGTCGTCTATATCGATGATGAGTATGTTGCGTGTAGGTTTGAGCATGTCGTCGAAGGCAGCGGGTTGCACGTGTGTGAGTTTGAAGTATGGTTCCACTTGTGGCAGGCATGGCATACCTGCCGCCATGACAGCGTCAACCAGGTCGCATGTAGTGGCTATAGGTTGGCTATAGGGTGATGAGTAGTCTATGAGGTTGTATTTTGCGATCTGGTTGATTTCGTTTTGCGAGAGTGCATTGTTTTGCATCACGACGAGGCATTCGTAAATAGAACCTGTAGCGGATGTCAGTGTTCGTCCTTTGGTCTTGTGGCAACCACACAGTGTGGTGACGGTGAAGGCACAGAGCAGTAGTAGTATATGGTTGTATCTGTTCATATTACGGAATGTTACTGAGTTATTGTGCAGCGAGTACTTGTTCGAGTTCTGCCTGGTCAGGGTTGCGCAGCACTATTGTCCCATTGCGGTCGATGAGTAGTGTAGTCGGTATGGCGGTGATACCATAGATGTCGCATGGGTTATAGGGTTCAGCCCGTTGGTCGCGTATTTGCGGCCATGGTAACTCTTCTTCCTGTACTGCCTGCAGCCATGCTGTTTCATCCGTATCGCAACTGACTCCGAGTATCTGTAGTTTTCCTGAAGGGTGGTAGGAGATATAGAACTCTTTAAGTACAGGTAGCAGTCGTCTGCACGGTCCGCACCATGATGCCCAGAAATCCACGAGGACGTAGTCTGCTGTCCCTACGACTTGGCTGAGTGACAACGGTTCGCCATTGGCTTGCAGTGCCGTGATGTCGGTGTATGTCTTTCCCGGTGCTCCTATTTGTTCGGCTTGGAACGTGTGGTAGCAGTGTTGCATGTCTTCTGTTTGTAGTCGTTCTTCAGGCAGTTTGTTGAAAACTGTCTCTTTCTGTTCAGCAGAGAGCATGTAATATATATCGAAGAATATGGAGTCTGTTGTAGGGTCAGACAGTTGGTCTATCAGCAGGTCGTAACTTGTGTTCACAAATGCTGTTATTAACGAGTCTGCCACTTCGCGTGATATGGAGTCCTGCAGTCGTTCAATGACATCATTTTGCATGTCCTGGTATTGTTGGTATGCTGTCTGTTTATGTGTACAACCAACGAGGCAGATGACTGCCAATATGGATATGATAATACGTTTCATAATGGTTAGTTATTGTTAGGATTAGTTATTGTTTGCCAAAGGTGTTGCCTGTGTGTATGTTCGTGTACTTAACTCCTGGTCAAGTTGGTACAGACCATACCCATTGTCACCTAACAGGCGTAGTTTCTGTATAATTTCTGTGGCTGTTTCTTCTTCCTCTACTTGTTCGTCGATGAACCATTGCAGTCTATTTTGCGAGGCAAAATCTTTGTCTTCGACGGCAATAGCCATGAGGTTATTGATCATAGAGGTGACTTTTTGTTCGTGTGCGAGAGTGTTCTCGTAAGCGGCTAATGGTGAAGTCCATTGTGTCTCGACGGCGTCGATAGGTTTGAGTAATACTCTTGCTCCCCGGCTATAGAGATAGTTGATGAGGATGAGTGCGTGGTCTTGTTCTTCTTTGAACTGTACAGCGAACCAGTTAGCCATACCTACAAAGCCTTCGCTCTGGCAATATGAAGACATACTCAAATAGAGATAAGCCGACCACAGTTCTGCGTTGATTTGGACGTTGATAGCGTCCTGTAGATGTTTGGAAATCATAATGTTTTTGTTTTAATTAGGTTAGTAAACAGGTTTGTGATATATCCTATCCCAAGAGGATAGTATTCTTTGTTTATTGTTATGTTATTCCATTCGTAGTTTGAATCCGCTGAGTAAGGTGTCGGGACAGAAGTGGAAGACGGATGCCATCTCTCCAGCCATGCAGAACCCACAGAGTCTGCACTGTTCTGTACCATATCCGAGGCATAGTCCCCGGCTGCCGTCCGGGTAGATGAAGTTCGTGACGAAACATTCTTTCCCCAGTCGGATACTGCCTAAGGTGTTCTGCTTCATCTTGCGCAGTCCGGACAGGCTATTCATGATGGGGTAACGGCGGTGTTTGTATGCTATCACTTTGTCGATTACCCCGGCTTTTTTATCGGGTGGCAGTGCCAGGTACTCAGTGCCGGGATAGGGTGTATGGAAGTTAATGGATATCTGTTCGATGTACGGGTTGTTCTTGACATACTCCATTGTTTCGTCGAGTGAGTCAGCGTTGATTGTATTGACAACCATATTGACGCATATATGTTTCTGGTGTGAGCGACGTATGTTTTCCTCGAGTCGTGCGAAAGTTCCTTCTCCGCGTATTTGGTCGTGGTATATGCCTACACCGTCCATGGATACCCAAATAGAGTGTGGGTGTATCCATGAGAAGTCTTGCTGTGCATTTGTTGTGACGGTGACAGAGAAGAACCCTATCTGTTTGGCCCGGTCGATGATATCGTTTATTGTCATGTCTGCTTCGCGCCACAATGTAGGTTCTCCGCCCTCAAGGTCGATAAATCGTGAGCCCTGTTGGTAGGCATAGTGCATATCGTTGACTATATCCTCGAAGGAGCGTTGGTGGTATCCTGCGCTACCATAGACAGAGCAGTGTTTGCATCGTAGGTTGCATTTATCGGTGATGAATAACACGGTCTGTAGTGGTGCCCGTCTTCCGAAGAAACGTGCCCGCACGAACCACCAAGCGAGATAGCAATACTGTTGTAGCATAGGTTATTGATATTTCTGCCGCAAAGATAGTAAAACATTTGCAGGTATGCAAATGCTGTTAGTTGAAAGTTTGGAGTTGAAAGATTAAGAGGCTATCTAATTTTGTTAGACAGCCTCTTGTGTTGGTTGGATCGAGATGGAGTGTATTATATCCCCAGTTTCTTTCGGATATCTTTGGGTATGGCGTTTTTGTGTACGAGGACGTCGTTGGTCTTGTACTTCATGAATGCTTCGGAGATGTACCATATCCCATTGTAATCGCTTTTTTGTGTTCCCCATGAGTTTTTTATCATGTAGTAGCGTTTACCGTTTTGGTCGTGTGCTGTTCCGAATATCTGCATGCCATGGTCGTCTGTGTTTTCCCAACTGTCGTATGCTTGTTGTCTCATTTCTTGTGTGATCTCTAACTCAGGTAAGGGACGTTTCGTGAGTTCTTCTTTTTTATCTTTTTCTGTTAGTCCCAACCAATGTGCGGCATCGCTTCCTGTGAGGTCTGCTCCTTTGTCAGCATCCGGCACGACACCTATACCTTTGCGTGTGAATCCCACTTCGCTGACATCTGCTCCCCATCCCAATGTATATCCGTTGGTGATAGCATTGTCAATGATACGTATCATGTCTTCGAGTGGTACGTTATACATATAGTCCATACGCCAGTTGTCGGGCACTTCGAGGGCAAATGTGGTATAGAAAGGGTGGTGTGTGTAAGAGGTGATGCTGACGTAGTCATCAGCATTCAGTCCGAGATACCGGGCGAAAGAGAGTGGGGTGTATTCTTTTCCGTTGTAGGTAAATGTCTGCGGGCACTCACCGAGGTACGTGTCGTATATGGCTTGTAGTCCCTGTTTCCACACGGGTGTCAGTTTTTTTAGTTTGCTGTTTGTCAGTGCCTGTACATATCCTTTTGCCACTGCGTCAAGTTCGGTGTGGACGGGTAGTGTGTCGGCAGGTGTGCTTCCGTACCTGATGCCCGGCATAGCCTCTTGTGGTACCATGCCATAGTTCTTGAGACAGTAGATGACGTCGTAGCCAGAACCGCCAGGGGCGAACTCTGCTGTTCCATACATACGTACTACGTATTCGGCACGGTCTATCATTGTGTGGCTGACAACGAACATCTCACTGAGGTCAAATTCTCCTTTCCCCGTGCGTAGTAACTCGCTCTCGAGAAATCCGATGGTGGAGAAAGCCCAGCAAGTGCTGCTTCGGTTTTGGTTTTTGACAGGTGTGATGCCTACGCTGTCGATGGTTGTGAACAGGAACCCTTCGGTGGTATCGGCGGGTTGTGTGTTCTCGTTCTGTGCCATGGTGCACAGAACGAGAGCAGACAGTGCTGCTGTGATGACAAGTTGTTTCGTAATCATAACTGTAATATATTTGGTTTATAATTTGTATTGCAAGCGTTTACTACATTAGTCTGTGAACTCCATGAGGTATGCTTTGATAAATCCGTCTATGTCTCCGTCCATGACTGCGTTTACGTTTGATGTCTGGTAGTTTGTACGGTGGTCCTTGACACGGCGGTCGTCGAAGACATAGGAGCGTATCTGGCTGCCCCACTCTATCTTCTTCTTACCTGCTTCGACCTTAGCGGCAGCCTGGCGACGTTTCTCCAACTCCAACTCGTACAACTGGCTGCGAAGATGACGGAGCGCGTTCTCGCGGTTCTTGGGCTGGTCGCGCGTCTCGGTGTTCTCAATGACTATCTCATCGGGCTGATTGGTCAGCGGGTTGACGAACTTGTAGTGGAGGCGGACACCCGACTCGACCTTGTTGACGTTCTGTCCTCCTGCACCTGAGGAACGGAAGGTGTCCCAGGATATGCCTGCCGGGTCAACATTTATCTCTATGCTATCATCGATGAGCGGCACGACGAATACGGAGGCAAAGGAGGTCATGCGTTTACCTTGTGCGTTGTATGGGCTGACGCGAACGAGCCGATGTACGCCATTCTCGCTCTTGAGGTAGCCGTACGCCATGTCGCCCTCGATATTGAAAGTGACTGTTTTGATGCCTGCCTCGTCACCTTCTTGCAGGTTGGTGATGGTGACTTTGTAGTCGTGCTTCTCACAGTACCGCTGGTACATGCGCATGAGCATCTCCGCCCAGTCTTGCGCCTCGGTGCCGCCTGCGCCTGCTACTATCTTTAGCACGGCGGGCATCTGGTCTTCCTCGTGGGAGAGCATATTTTTCATCTCGAGGTCCTCGACTTCGGTTTGTGCGTGTTGGTATGCTGTGTCCACCTCTTCTTCTGTCACCAGTTCTTCGCGGTAGTAGTCGAAGGCGAGTTGCAGTTCTTCGATGGAGGAGCGAACGCCTTCGTAACCGTCTATCCATCGTTTGATAGACTTTACTTTGCGCATCTGTGCCTCTGCGGCTTTGGCGTCATCCCAGAAGCCCGGTGCCTGCGTGTGTAGTTCTTCTTCCTCGAGTTGAATACGTTTCTCGTCAATGGCGAGGTATTGCTTGAGTTTGTCGGCGCGTTGTTGAATGTCTTTGAGTTGTTCGATAGTTATCATACTGAGTATTTATTGTTGCTTATGGGTCATTATGTTGAGGATAAGGTCATCGGTCTGTGTCATGCCGTCGTGTCCTATCCGTGTGAGGTTGTGTATGGTGCGGTCGATATCCTCTTCGACGATGCCTTCGGTGCTGTCGGCGTACGAGTGCTGCATAGCGAGGAAGGCGGACATGATGGCTGTGCTGATGCCGCTGGTCACTTTGAGTGCGCATCCCGGTTTGGCACCGTCGCATATCATGCCGGAGATGTTGGCAATCATGTTCTTGATGGCATAGGTTATCTCGGTGTAATCGCCTCCCATAAGGTAGGTAATACCGACGGCAGAGCCTGTGGCGGCAACGACACAGCCGCAGAGGGCAGACAGTCGTCCGAGCGACTGCTTGATATAGATGACGGTAAGGTTGCTGAGGGTGAGTGCGCGTAGTGTCTGTTCGTCGGAACAGTTGTTCTCCCGGGCGTAGAGGTAAACGGGTACGGAGCAGGATATACCTTGGTTGCCTGAGCCGGAGTTGCTCATGATGGGTACCATGGCACCTGCCATACGTGCGTCACATGCTCCGCAGGTATAGGAGATAATCTTTGTGTAGAGGGTGTTGCCGAATAGTGCTTCGACTGCCGTGTTTTGGGTATCGGAAGTGATATGGAGTAATTTACCCAGTCCGTGTCCGTAGTTGCCGTTGAAGGATGCTTCTGCCGCGCGGATATTCATCTGTGCGCCGTCGAGAAGGAAACGGACATCATCGAGGGGGACTGTAGTGGCGTAGTCGTAAACGGTGCGGAGGGTTAGGGGGACTCCCTCCGTACAGACTCCCCCCGTCCCCCTCAGAGAGGGGGAGGTTGTTGTAGTTGTTTCTGTGTTATGTGGCGTTGCGTTGGCGGCTTCGCGTTGGTTGTCGTTTACGAAGCGGGTGTGTTCACCTTGGATAGTGGCGGTGGCGGCGTGTCTGTCGGCAGATACCTCGACGTGGATATACAGGATATCGGGTGCGTCGTCGTCGATGTTGATGTCTATGGGTGTGCGGGCGATATATGCCTTGGCGTATTCAACGGCTTGTGGAGTAGTGTCTCGGAGCACTTCGAGTTGATAGTCTGACTTGCCGATGGTGGCGCCGAGTGCGATGGCGATGGGCAGTCCTGTCATGTTGGTGTTGGGGATACCGACAGCGAGAGCGTTTTTGTAGATGTTCTTGCTGAGTGAGACGGTGATGTGTTGTGGTTCTGTGCCGAGTTGTTCGGTAGCGCGTGCGACACAGAGCGCTACCGCTATGGGCTCGGTACAACCGATGGCAGGTATGACTTCTTGATGAAGTAAAGACAGGATTTGTTGGTTAGTCATGGTATATAAAGTGTAGTTTAAGTCGGATAATGGTATAGATGGTCAGCAGTTTAAGTCTCCAGTCGTGCGTGTTGGCATATCGTTGGCGCAGCGCGGAGTAGAGTGTCTGTTCTGCTTGGCGGTTGCGTCGGGCGGTGGTAGAGTGGGGGTTGAGGCGGTAGTTGTAGCCCGTATAGTGCAGAAGGCGGTAGGGCGGGCGCGTACCCCACAAGTCGATGGAGAAGACTACATCTTCGTAAATCATACCCTCCGCAAAAGATAGGGCATGGCGCGTGAGGAGGTCGCGGCGGTAGAGCCGCGACCACGGAGTCGTATATTGATAGAAGGAGCGAGGGTATTGCTCTGATAGCACTTTGCCGTCCTGCACGCGGCGGTAGCCTATCTGTACTACATCGGTATCGGGGTGACAGGCGTGGAGTAGGGTCCGGTAGTAGTCTGCGTCGATGTAGTCATCGGCGTCAATGAACGAGATATAGTCACCCGTAGCATGGCGCATACCGTTGTTTCGTGCAGCAGACTGTCCGGCGTTGGGTTGAGTGTATATTGAGATGCGGGAGTCGGCACGGGCATAGCGTTCTGCAATAGCGAGGCTGTTGTCGGTGGAATCGTCGTTTACGAGGATAATCTGCAAGTCGCGGTGCGTCTGGCAGAGCAGCGACTCAATGCACTGTGCCAAGTAAGGCTCGGCATTGTAAACAGGTACTATGACACTGACTACGGGCATGGTTATTTGTTTATCAAGGATAGGAATAACTGCTCGAACTGTGCGGCTTGGTGTTGGCGGGAGAAGCGTTCTTTGTTAATAACGGGTTGGCGGGTATAGCCGTTCTGTTGCCACTCGTGGTACTTGGAGAGGATAAAAGCCTTGATTTCATCGGGGTTAGATGAGGAAATACCTGCGTTGGTATCGTGGATGGTTTTCGACAGACACTCTTCATCGGAAGGGGTACACAGGACAGGTTTCTCACACCCGAGTGCCTCAAAGAACTTGGTGGTCATAACACCGTGTGGTGATGTAGGTGATGGGGCTGCCACAAAAAGCAAACTAACAGACGATTGTTGCAGGAGTGCTAACGCCTCTTCTCGTGGGATATAGTCGCTTATATGAAAATAACTATCTATCCCCAATCGTTTTACCCACTTTTGCAATGGAATGACCATATATGGTTCAATGTGGAACTCAATATGAAGAGAATCGGGAGAGATGAGTTGTTGGGTATGCAGGTCTTTGATTGCCCCTAAAAAGAGTTCTGAATTTCGGGACTGGAAGTCATATAATCTCCCGATGTAACTAATAATACACTGTTTGGTCTGAATACAGGTGGGGTAATAAATGTCAGGGTCGAAACCGTTGTATATGAGGAGGGCGTTCGTATTGATAGTTTGCAAGAACTGTTGATGCCATGGCGAGATAGTGGTAACACAATCTGCATACCGTAGAATGGTGTTACGCAGGCGTATGCATTTGTTCTCATAGAGGCGTATCAACTTATTCTTAAATCGATAAGACAAATGTATTTTTGAAGCAATATAACTATCCGAGTTCCACTGCTCTGTAATGTCACGCAAATCGGCAATGAGAGGCAAATGGTTCTCTTTGGCTATCCGATATGCAGTAGGTAGTGGGAATAAGTTAAATGAACTACACAGTACAAAAGAGAAATCTTCTATTCGAAGATGCTTTTTTGCAAAAGCATATAGACAGCGGTCTTTATGGTCAAACAACTTATCCCAAAGCCATTGTATTCGTCGAATGAATAGGTTCTTCGAGTAGTATGGCATAGCCATGAAACGACAATGCGGCACGATATATTTCTCACCATTGATTTGCTCCGTTAGGAGCGTGATATTCCATCCCTTTGCGCTAAGGTATTTGCAAAGTTGTGTCATTCGTGGTCCGTATAACGGGCGAGTGAAACCATCAGTTATGATTAGTACGTTCTTTGGCATAGTATATCTACGATGGTTTGTGCGGTGTGACCATTGCCATACTCTGTAATGGGAACCGGCGTGAGTGTCGTATGACAGGCGTCGATGATGCGTTGCGTATCGGTGCCGGCAAGGATATTCCAACCTGCCGCCACCGTTTCCGTCCACTCCGTTTCGTCTCGGAGGGTGATACAGGGAACCCGGTGGAAGTATGCCTCTTTTTGTACACCGCCCGAGTCGGTGAGTATGTGTGTGGCATTGCGTTCTAACGAAATCATGTCAAGATATCCTACCGGGTCGATGCAGTGGATATGCGGTGCTTGCGTTATGATGTCCTGCAGTTCCGGGTGTTCTTGGAGGATATGTGCTGTGCGTGGGTGGGTAGGCAGGATGATAGTCCCGGTTATTTGTGCAAGCGCATTGAGAATATTTTTCAGGCGGGTGAGGTCGTTGGTGTTCTCGGCACGGTGTATGGTACAGAGGATATATTGTTTAGGGGTGATGTTGAGTTGTGAGAGTATGGTTGCTTTGCGTTCTGCTATCTCGCCAAAGACTATTGCCGCATCCAGCATGATGTCGCCGACATAGTGTATGCCGTCCGTGATACCTTCTACTTGTAAGTTTTGTACGGCTTGGTGTGTCGGGCAGAAAAGAAGGTCGGACAGTTGGTCGGTGGCTATGCGGTTGCGCTCTTCGGGCATGCTGAGGTTGTGGCTGCGCAGTCCTGCCTCGATGTGTGCAATAGGGATATTGCAATGGTGTGCAGCGAGTGCTCCTGCGAGGGTTGAGTTAGTGTCTCCAAAGACCACCACGTAGTTGGGACGTTCTTGTTCCAAGACAGGGATGATATGCTCGGACATCTGTTGCGGTGGCATCGTGCATCCCAGGTTGTAGGCCGGGGCAGGTATGTTCAGTTCGTTGAAGAAAGTCTCACTCATGAGGTAGTCGTAGTGCTGTCCGGTGTGGAGGATTATCTCCGAGATGTCCATTTCTTGGAGTTTATCGGCACACTGCTGCACCGCGCGACTGAACATGGCGGCTTTGATGAACTGTGGTCGTGCACCTACAATGGTGAGTATTTTGAACTTGCGTCTGTTCATGATTGTTCCTGCTCTTCGTGGTGTGAGTAGTGGCGGAGCCCTTTTAGTAGTTTGGTGTATAGTGAATAGTGGTATGGTACGTCGGCAAAGACGCTATTGTGCCAGAGGAGTACCACTTCTCCGGCGTATTGGCGGACACGGTCAAGGAGTTGCTCGGAGAAGAAGTAGGCTTCGTCTTCGGGGAGGTTCATGTAGTTGGTGTTGCTGAGTGTGCCGTCCATGATGGTTAACGGGTGCAGCGTCAGTGGTGTGAGTGTGTATGTCTTCGGGTTTATCCATCTGACGGGTCTTGTGGTCTGCAGGCGGAACCCTGCCCTGTCCGGGAAAGCCATTGAGAAGTCGTCTGTTATCCCCATGTCTGCGAGGTGCTGCATCGTGTCGATAGAGCAGTTGAGATAGTGGCTGCGGTGCAGGGTGGATGTCTCTTGGATACCACGGGATATATGTGTGTCATTGTCTGTGACGCCGTAATAACTTGAGTGGATACCCAGTAATGCCTTATGTGATAGCAGGTATTGCCGTACGTGCTGATAGTCTTGTCCGGAGAGGTTGTATTGCGGATAGTCGTATCCACGTCCATTGGTATATTTGACAAAATAGACCATCTCGGCGTTTGGTACCTGTTTATCCTGTCCGACGAGCCATGGGAAGGTGTAAATAGGGTCTTGTGTTATGTCGTGTAGTGTATTGATGACTTGTCGTATTTTCCCCCGTCTGATACCTCCGAGTACGCCTCGCAGGTGTCGGTAGCGGGCAATAGAGTCGATGTCATGTGTGAGGTATATATGTTCGTAGTGTGGGGCGGGGACAGGCATATTCAGCAGTTTGATGAGGATATGTGCATACTCATCTATAACAGGTATCTCAAGGTTATTGTCCTGTCCGAGGATAGAGTAGGAGGCCAGGAAGCGTCCGTGTTCATCGCGTTGTGTGTTGATAAGTTCTTCGGCGCGTGAGATGAAGAAGAACGTGTTGTATATGATGTCGGTATGAATGACATAGGTCTTGTCCTGCTGTTCTATAACAGGGTGCGACATATCGGGCAGGACTATATCTTTGCCGAGATGCCGGTTAGGAAGGATAACCACATCGAACTGCGCCCATAGATTGGCATCGTCGGTGTATCCGATACGTTTGACGGCCTGTGTGTTGCCGTAGAGTAGGAATGACAGGATGTAGTCAATGATTTCGTTCATAGGGTTGATGGTGTGAGATGATGTTACGGGTGGTTAATAATCAAACGATATTCTATTCTTCTTCGCTGAGGATCTCCCATTCGTACAGCCGTTGTTCGAGTTCCCGCTTGATATGGTCATAGCGATTGAAGTTCTCTTGTGTCTGTTGGTAAACTGATGCTATCAGTGCCTCCAGTTGTTTCTGTTCTTCCTCCAGTTGGGTTATTGCTGCCTCTATCTGTGCTATCTGTTTCTCTTTCTTGCGCAGTGCTGCAGATGCCGCTTTCTGGGCGGCGTAGGAAGCGCTTCCGACTCCTTCCTTCCCCCTCAAAGAGGGGGTGTCCGAGGCGGGACTTTTCTTTTCCAACTCCTGCAGGTTGTCGATTTTCTTAGCACGGAGGAAGTCGTAGATTCCGCCGAGGTGTTCTTTGACGATACCGCCGCCGAACTCATATACTTTGCTGACGAGTCCGTCGAGGAAGTCCCGGTCGTGGCTGACGCATACGATTGTTCCGTTGAAATCCTGCAGTGCGGCTTTGAGTACATCTTTGGAGGGTATGTCGAGGTGGTTGGTAGGCTCATCGAGAATGAGGAGGTTACATGGTTCGAGCAGCAGTCGTATCATTGCCAGGCGGCTACGTTCTCCTCCCGATAGCACTTTGACTTTTTTCTCCGATGCTTCTCCGCCGAACATAAATGCGCCGAGTATGTCGCGTATCTTGGTTCGTATGTCGCCTACGGCTACCCTGTCGATAGTGTCGAAGACGGTCTGTTCGCCATCGAGCAGTGCTGCCTGGTTCTGTGCGAAATAGCCTATCTTGACATTGTGTCCGATACGTAGTGTCCCCATGTAGTCAAGTTGTCCCATGATACAACGCACAAGGGTTGTCTTTCCCTCTCCATTTCTGCCGACGAAAGCCACTTTCTCGCCACGGCGTATGGTGAGGTTGACATCGTGGAAGACGTTGTGTCCGCCAAAGTCTTTGCGCAGGTCTTCGGCTATGACAGGGAAGTCTCCGCTACGTGGTGCGGGTGGAAATCGCAGGTTGAGTCTTGAGGTGTCTTCCAAGTCCACCTCAAGCCGTTCGAGTTTACTGAGTTGTTTGATGCGCGATTGCACTTGCACGGCTTTGGTGGCTTTGTAGCGGAAGCGTTCGATAAATTCTTCTGTTTCCTGAATCATCTTCTGCTGGTTGAGGTAGGCACGTACCTGTTGTTCGTGTCTTTCTTTCCGCAGTTCGAGGAAGTGTGAGTAATTGACGTTATAGTCATATATACGTCCGAGAGTTATCTCTATCGTCCGGTTGGTGACGTTGTCAATGAATTTCTTATCGTGGCTCACGAGTAGTATGGCACTCTGTGCGGTGCGCAAGAAGTCTTCGAGCCACTGTATAGACTCTATATCGAGGTGGTTGGTAGGCTCGTCGAGCAGTAGCAGGTCGGGGTGCTGCAGAAGTATCTTGGCGAGTTCGATACGCATGCGCCATCCTCCGGAGAACTCGGAGCAGGGACGGTCGAAGTCTTTGCGTTCGAAGCCCAAGCCGATGATGGTACGGTCCATCTCTGCTATGCGGTGTGCTTTCTCTTCTTCGGGTTCGTTGGTAAAGACACTCATCACGTCTTCACGCAGCGTCTTGCCGTCGATATGCATCATGACCTGTGGCAGATAGCCTATGGTGAGGTCTGTGTCACGTGCGATGCGTCCTGTGGTGGGCTGGTATTCCCCGGCGATGAGCCGCAGGAGAGTCGTTTTTCCTGCGCCGTTCTTACCGACTAAGGCAATTTTGTCCTTCTTGTTTATCATGAAGGATATGTCTTCCAGCACCGGGTGCGATGAGAATTCTATGGTGAGATGCTCGACGCTAATCATACTTTGTCGGTCATTCAATGGTTTTATTCGGTGTATTGTGAAGGTTTGTCCAACTGTTCATAGACGGAGTTCTTGCTGATGAACTCGGGCACTATATGCTTCATCAGTTGTACTGTGGAGAACACTTTGTCCTCGTGTGAGACGGCTATCAGTTTGTCTATCTCGCCGGAGATGGCGTCGAAGTCGTATTCCCGTACTCGTGCCACCATAATTTTCTCGTTGGTAGTGGGCAGGGTTGTCTCTTTCTGGTTGAGTAGTTCCTCGTAAAGTTTCTCGCCGTGCCGTAGTCCGGTATAGACGATTTGTATGTCTTTGTTAGGTTCGTAGCCGGACAGTCGTATCATCTTCATGGCGAGGTCTGCTATTTTGACGGGGTGTCCCATGTCGAAGATGAATATCTCGCCTCCGTTTCCCAGCGTGGCAGCCTCCATGACGAGTGCGCATGCCTCCGGGATAGTCATGAAGTAGCGGATGATATCGGGGTGGGTCACTGTCACCGGTCCGCCTGCTGCTATCTGTTTCTTGAAGTAAGGTATGACGGAGCCGTTGGAACCGAGCACATTACCGAAGCGTGTCGTGATGAACTTGGTGGTGTTGGGATTGGTGGTGTGCAGTTTATTGAACAGCGACTGTACGTATATCTCTGCGATACGTTTGCTGGCTCCCATGATGTTTGTCGGGTTGACGGCTTTGTCGGATGATATCATCACAAAACGCTCCACACCGTATTTCACTGCCATGTCAGCCATGTTTTTTGTTCCCATGACGTTGGCTTGTATGGCTTCGTTCGGGTTGTCTTCCATGAGCGGCACGTGTTTGTATGCTGCGGCGTGGAACACGACATCGGGTCGGAGGTTATTGAATATACTCCCGATGCGTTCCCGATTGCGTACATCGCCGATGATCGGGATGAGCGTGACATCCGGGAAGTCTTGTTTGAGGTCGAGTGTGAAGTCGTGGAGAGGTGACTCGGCTTGTTCGAGCATGATGATGGCTTGTGGTTCATATTGGGCTATCTTGCGTACTAATTCACTGCCGATACTGCCGGCTGCTCCGCTGACCATCACCACTTTCCGGTTAACGATATGCCGAACATTGTTGCAGTTGATTGTTATGGTCGGTCGTTCCAAGAGGTCTTCCACACGAATAGACTCGATACGTCCGATGAGTGTAGCCAATTCTTCAGTAGTAGTAGTAGGAGGAGGAGCGTCCCAGTCGGAGAAGAACGGGGTGGTGAGGATACGTATGTTGTTCTCGAGGAAGATATTCAAGTCCTGTGCAGGGTTGATGTTTTTGAGTTTCAGTGGCGAGACAATGACATTCGTTATGTTGTGTGCTTTCATATAAGGAATGAGTCTGTCGTCCAATCGGTGTATATGCAAACCGACGAGGTCATAGTCGTTTTTCTCGTCCTTATCGCAGATGAATCCTACGGGTCTGTAGGTTGTTTTCACGTTCGTGCGTAGCATCTTGGCTATGGCTATACCCGCAGATTGGATACCATAGATCATCACTTTTTGTCTTGAGGTGTTGCTTGCGAACTCAAAGAGTGTCTTGGTGCCTACCCGCAGGCAGAACATCCCCACGAAGGCGATGAGCATATAGATGATGGTTGAGGAGGTGTAGAAGGGTTTTTGTCCAGAGATAGCCAATGCCAAATAGTTGATGATGAGATACACTACTCCCGTAGAGATGACAGCCATCATGGCTTTGATTGTGTCGATGAACGTGGAGTAGCGCAGGATACCGGCGTAGGTATGGAACAGCCAGAACATGAAAGTCTGGATGCCCATCAGTATCATTACCTGTGCCCACAAGGGGATGCTTCTTGGTGCAGCAGTGTAGTTGCTGAACAGGTTATTATCCAGTGCCAACGACAGATAGAAAGATACTACGCATATTCCTAAATCAATGAGCAGTACAGCCCAACGGGGCAGGTATCCGAAGGATAGTGTGTGTTCAAATATGTCGGAACTCTTGAGTTCTTTAAAACGTGAGTGTGATTTTTTCATATTGTTATTGTGTGTTTTCTATTATCGCTTTCAATGCCTGTCCGGTATAACTGTCCGTGCATTGTACGATTTGTTCGGGTGTTCCTGTTGCCACGATATACCCTCCCTGTTCGCCTCCTTCTTTGCCGAGGTCGATGACATGGTCTGCGGCGAGAATGACAGATGGGTTATGTTCGATGATAAGTACGGTGTGTCCCCTGCTGATGAGTGCATTGAGTGCTTTGAGTAGCACGTCTATATCGCGATGATGCAGTCCTGTGGTGGGTTCGTCGAAGATAAACAGGGTATGCTGGTTGTTCTCCTGTGCGAGGAAGGAAGCCAGTTTGACCCGTTGGCTCTCTCCGCCGGAGAGGGTGCTGCACGACTGTCCCAGTTTGATGTATCCTATGCCGACATCCTGTAGTGGTTTGAGTTTATCCACTATCTTTTGGCAGTTGCTATCTTCGTTGAAGAACTCGATGGCTTGGTTGACGGTCATCTCGAGGATGTCATATATATTCTTGTCCCGGTACTGGACATCGAGTATATCCTGTTTGAATCGTCGTCCATGGCACTGTTCGCAGACCATCGTTATATCTGCCATGAACTGCATCTCGATCGTCACAGTTCCTTCTCCCTGGCACTCTTCACATCGTCCTCCCGGTGTGTTGAAAGAGAAGTGTGCCGGTGTGAATCCCATCTGCTTGCTGAGTTGTTGTTGTGCGAACAGTCGTCGTATCTCATCGTACGCTTTGATATACGTAACCGGGTTTGAGCGTGAGGATTTGGATAGTGGGTTTTGGTCGATGAACTCGATATTCTTCAGCAGATGCAGGCTGCCACGCAGGAAGTTGAAATCTCCGGTGTGTTCTGCGATGCCTCCGTAGTATTTTTTCAGTGCGGGGTACAGCACTTTGCCGACCAGTGTGGACTTTCCGCTACCACTTACTCCAGTCACGACGGTCATGACGTTGAGGGGGAACTGAACGGTGATATTCTTCAGGTTGTTTTCTGTTGCTCCGACCACTTCGATATAGTTGTTCCATGGTCTATGTTTTGCGGGGATGGTGTATGTGAACTGTTGTGGTTGTGGTGTTCCAGCATATACTATCTCTCCTCCGTGTCTTCCTGCCTGTGGTCCTATCTCGATGATATAGTCTGCGGCTCGTTGTATCTCTTCGTCATGTTCGACAACGACTATGGTGTTTCCGATGTCCCGCAGTTCTTGTAAGACATGAATGAGCCGTTGTGTGTCGCGTGGGTGTAGTCCTATGCTGGGTTCATCGAGTACGTAGAGTGATCCTACGAGGCTGCTGCCGAGTGATTTGGCGAGTGTTATTCGTTGGCTCTCTCCTCCGGACAGTGTTGCTGATGCGCGGTTGAGTGTGAGGTATCCCAGTCCTACATCTTCCATAAAACGCAGTCTTGCCCGTATCTCAGCGAGCAGGTTTTTTGCTGTCAGTTGTTCGGTGCTTGTCAGGTGCTGTCCGATAGTGTCGAACCACAGTGCCAAGTCGTGTACAGACATCCGGCATACGTCTGATATTGATTTGCCGTCTATCTGTACATATCCGCTCTCTTTGCGCAGTCGTTTCCCCAAGCAATCCGGGCATATTGTTTTCCCACGATAGCGGCTGAGCATGACGCGGTACTGTATCTTGGTGTACTGTTTACTCTCCAGTTCATGGAAAAAGTCGTTTAACCCGTGGAAGTATTGGTTACCTGTCCATATAAGTTGTTTTTGTTCAGGTGTGAGTGCATAGAAAGCGGTGTGTACAGGGAAGCCAAACTTGTCGGCGTTATACACAAGTTCATCGTTCCATCGGCTCATTTTCTCGCCATGCCAGCATGCTATTGCTCCCTGGTATATAGAGAGTGATTTATCCGGTACGACCAAGTCCGGGTCTATGCCGATGACATTTCCGAATCCTCCGCAGGTAGTGCATGCCCCGAGCGGGCTGTTGAAATCGAACAGTTGCTCTTCGGGTTCGATGAAGGTGATGCCGTCCGCCTCAAACCGTTGTGAGAAAGTGTGCATCTCTCCGATATTATCATCCGCAGGTATGGTAAACACACAACACTCGCCTTCTGACTCAAAGAAGGCTGTTTGTACAGAGTCTGCAAAGCGGTTGAGTGTTGCGGTCGTGCTGTCCGCTACTATGCGGTCGATGAGCAAGTATGTCTGTGACAATGTCCGGGAGGTATATGAGCTAATACGCAGCACATCTCCACTCCCGTCGCTGTTTATTCTATACAGTCGCGAGAAGCCTTGTTGCTGCCAATTGGTTAGTTTGTCGGTGATGGTGTGTTCATCGGCACGGATAGGTGACAGCAGGAACACTTTTGTTCCCAAGGGTTGTTGTCGCAGACACTCTACGACATCTTGTACTGAATGGCGTTTGACTTCGGTGCCACTGATTGGTGATATGGTGTGTCCTATGCGTGCGAAGAGCAGTTTGAGATAATCATAGATCTCAGTAGATGTTCCTACGGTGCTTCGTGGGTTGCGGCTGATGACTTTCTGTTCGATGGCTATAGCAGGAGGGATACCCTCGATGTTATCCACATCCGGTTTTTGCATACGTCCGAGGAACTGTCGAGCGTATGCGCTCAGGCTCTCGATGTAGCGGCGTTGTCCTTCTGCGAACAGCGTGTCAAAAGCCAAAGAGGACTTGCCGCTACCACTAACTCCTGTGATGACGGTGAGTTTGTTTCGAGGAATATCCACCGAGATATTCTTCAGATTGTGCGTGCGTGCACCCTGAATATGTATTACGTCCTCAGCCAAATTATCTATTGGTGATGCAGATATTTGTCACTCAAGTCATTTAGCAGTTGGCGTATCTCCGTGTTAGAGGTGTCCGTCCATTGCTTGTCGAGTCTTGGAATGCGTAATTCTTGTCCAAACTTCAGCATGTTTGGGTTAGCGATATTTTCCTTGTTGGCTTCGTAGATGAATACCCACAGGTCTTTTTCACCGTAGTATTTATATGCTATCCAAGTCAGTCGGCTACCGAATCCCACTTTCTCTGTAGCGATGAAATCGTTATATTCCCGCTGTTGTTCTGCGAGTGGCGTTACGGCAGGAGCGAGTGCTTCTTCGACGGTTGGTTCTACAGGTGTCCCGGTGATTGGTTCTGCTTGTGTTTCGATGCGTTGTTCTTCCGCCATAGGCTGGCACTCTCTCATACATGTCCACCATTGCTGTATGGGTGCACGGAAGTAGAAGAGCAGGCTACCCAAGAAGAGCAGCAGTATAGCAGACATTATCCATCCTGTCCATGCTGTGGCTTTGTGGCAGCATGATTTGTGATCGGGTTTTATATCGGGGGTCATATTGTCTGCTGTTTCTTCTGTTCGGGTTGGCTGTTGTGGTACGTTGTTTTCTTCCGTTTGCGTTTCCGGTTCTTGTGGTGTTGTGGCAGCAGTGGTTTCCGAAGTCTGTGGCTCTTGTCCGAGTTCTGCCAATATATCCACGATCTCATCGGCTTGTTGTCCCAGTTTCTGCAGGGGGTCCCGGTTCAGTTCGGTAATGAGTTCCTGTGTCTTTGGTTTCGCAATACGTTTCTCGACGCTACTTTTCAAAGAGGATTCGGCGGTAAACGTCACCTTGTTGTATCCTGCTATTGTGAATGCTTCTCCGGTAGATATATTCACGCTTTTGCGTGGTGCAACCGGTTTCAGGGCAAAAGTCCCCAAGCCTTTCAGGCGTACTTGCTTATCTGTCTTGAGTCCATCGACAAGACTTTCTAAAAGAGCATCGAGGAATGTTCCCACCTCTTGTTCGTTCATGCCTGACCTTTGTGCGATGGTTTTACGCAATCGTACCCATGTCATTTTCTTGTTATCCATAGTTATGCGTCTTTTAGTTTGTCTTTAATCGTCCGGTGTGCTTTGAATGTGAGTTGCATTTTCTCAGGCACGGCTGTACGTTCCCCTGTGCGCGGGTGAACGATTACCCGTGCGTTCTTTCGCTTCATCTCTATTGTCCCAAAGTCAGGGAGCAGCACGGTATTTCCGGTCAGTAACTCTTTTTGCAATACAGCTATTGTCATATCGAGCAACTCCGTTGTGCGTGTCTTGGTCATAGACGTGTGCTGTGCTACACGGTCAATCAGTTCTTTTGTTGTCATAGGCTTGCATAGAGGTCAAAATCCTCACTTTTGGTTATGGTAACAGTATAAAGTTCTCCTATCCTCAGCCGCCGGTTGCAGGTGTCTGTCTGTATCAATACCTCGCAATCCACTTCCGGTGAGTCGTACTGTGTGCGACCGACATAGTAGCCATTTTCTTTTCTGTCGATGATGACTTGTTGTCGTGTGCCGACCATCTGTCCCAGTATTTGTGACGAGACAGTCTGTTGTATCTCCATTATTTGTGCTACACGGTGTTCTTTCACCTCTTGTGGTATATTGTCCGTGTAGTGCAGGTTTGCATACGTCCCTTCTTCATCGCTGTATGCGAAGGCTCCCATCCGTTCAAACCGCATGTTTTTGACCCATTCGCACAGTTCGTCGAAGTCCTGTTCCGTCTCTCCGGGGTGTCCCAGCAACAGTGTAGTTCGGATGCATATTCCGGGTACTTCGTGCCGGATACGTGCTATCAGGGCATCTTGTTGTTGTCGTGTGATATGGCGGCGCATCTTGTCGAGCATATTGTCGGAGCAGTGTTGCAGTGCGATATCGAGGTACTTGCATATATTCGCATGTTTCGCCATCACGGGTAGCAGGTCAAGAGGGAAGTCGGTGGGGTAGGCATAATGCAGCCGTATCCATTCCACACCGTCTATCTGCGCCATGGCGTCAACCAGTTGTGCCAAGCGATGTTCCTTATACAGGTCCAATCCGTAACTTGACAGGTCTTGGGCTATCACGTTAAACTCCTTCACCCCTTGTTTTACGAGCCAGCGCACCTCGTCCAATATCTCCTCTACGGGTCTTGAGGTGTAGTGTCCCGTGATCAGTGGTATAGCACAATATGAGCAGAATCTGTTGCACCCTTCCGCAATCTTCAGGTAGGTGTAGTGCTTTGGCGTTGTCAGGGTTCTCTCAAAGAGTGCGCACGTCTTGGGTACGCAATGTTCTGTTTGGGGTAACACATTGAGTATGCCCATATAATCGAATTTCCCGAACCACTCATCCACTTCGGGCAGTTCTGTTTTCAGTTCATTCATATATCGCTGTGAAAGGCATCCCATCACGAACAGTTTGTGCAGTTTCCCTTGTCCTTTCCGTTGTGCAAACTGCAGTATCGTTTGTATGCTTTCCTCTTTGGCGTCTCCGATAAATCCGCATGTATTGATGATAGCAATCTCTCCATGCGGGTGTGGCGAGTCGTGCACGCAGGTGTAGCCGGCCAACTCTATTTGCTTCATCAAACGTTCGGCGTCAACGAGGTTCTTGGAGCATCCCAATGTGATAATATCTACTTCTTTTTCTTTCATTGTACAGGTACACCGTGCAGAATGGTGTATGATACCTCTTGCTTAGTTTCCTAAATCACTATGGAACTGCACACGTACGAGACGCACGTTGATCTCTTCGTAGTCGTTCTCTCCTAACTCGTGCATCGCCAGTTGGATATTGTCGTTTTCCGCGTGGCGGAAATAGGTATATATATCTGCCTCTTCGTCCGGATCCACCACTTCATCAATGAAGTATTTTATATTCAGTCTTGTTCCTGAATACACTATAGACTCTATCTCGTCCAACATCTCCTCCATAGACATCCCCAATCGTTCTGCCAGGTCATCCAGGTCCACACGTCTGTCGATTGCTTGTATGATAGCAATTTTGCGGGCGGAGTTCTTTGCCACACTGCGCACACGCAGGTCTTCCGGTCGGATCACGTCGTTCTCATCAACATATTCTTTGATCACGTGCACGAACTCCTCTCCATAACGTTTGGCTTTGCCTGCCCCCACTCCTGGTATATTCTGCAGTTCCTCTATCGTTACAGGATACGAAGTTGCCATGGCTTCGAGGCTGACGTCCTGGAAGATGACGAAAGGAGGTATATTGAGTTTGACGCTCAGTTTCTTTCGTAGGTCTTTCAGTATGGAGAACAGCACATCGTCTGCAGCGGCGCAAGTAGCGATATGTGCTTCTATTTCCGTATCTTCTTCTTCGTTGTTTGCCTCTACAGGTACTTCAAAGTGTACGGGTTTCTTTATGTATTTCTTTCCTTCGGGTGTCAGTTTCAGGTCTCCATAGGACTCAATGTCTTTTTTGATGTACCCTGCCAGCATTGCTTGTCGAATGATAGAGTGCAAAGTAGATTCTTCTTCATCTTCTCCTGCTCCAAAATTCTCCAGTTCATTGTGTTTGTATGACAGTACTGCTGCTGTTTCATTTCCTTTGATCACATCCACTATGTGTCCGGCACGGAACTTCTCGTTGAGCAACACTATCGTTTCCAATATCAGTCCGAGCAGTTCGGTAGCATCCATCATGCGATAGTTTGTTTTGCGACAGTTATCGCAGTTACCGCAGTTGTCTTCGGTATATCCTTCACCGAAGTAATCGAGTAGCAGTTTTCTCCGGCACAGTGGTGACTCGGCATAGGATTGTGTCTCAAAGAGCAGATGGTTGCTGATCTCTTGTTCAGCAACGGGTTTGTCTTTTTGAAATCTACGTAGTCGTTCTATATCTTCCGGAGCATAGAAGCAGATGCATATCCCTTCGCCTCCGTCGCGTCCGGCACGTCCTGTCTCCTGGTAGTAGCCTTCCAACGATTTAGGGATGTCATAATGCACCACAAATCTGACGTCCGGTTTGTCTATCCCCATACCAAAGGCTATTGTTGCCACAATGACCTGTGCTTTCTCCATCAGGAAAGCATCTTGGTTGGCGGTACGTGTGGCAGCGTCCATCCCTGCGTGGTAGGGTAGAGCACTGATATCGTTCACGCGCAGGGTTTCTGCCAGT
>CAVKDW010000024.1:22888-23733 GCA_963655075.1 Muribaculaceae bacterium
GGCTTAGGCAGTACACGATACCGGACTTTGTACCCATGCTGCGTATGAACTTTATCAGGTCTTTGTCCACCGTGTCCGTTTTTGTGCGAATCTCGTAGTACAGGTTTGGCCGATTGAATGATGACTTGAACACTTTCGCATCGAGCATGTCCAGGTTCTTCTGTATATCGTGTTGTACTTTGGGTGTGGCGGTAGCGGTTAATGCGATGATAGGGGCATGACCTATCCGTTCGACGATAGGGTGGATATGTCTGTACTCCGGGCGGAAGTCATGTCCCCATTCCGAGATACAATGCGCCTCGTCCACTGCGTAGAATGATATTTTTATTCCACGCAGGAATTCCACATTCTCATCTTTGGTCAGGGATTCCGGTGCTACGTATAGCAGTTTTGTTTTTCCTGCCAGTATATCTGCTTTCACCGCATGTATTTCCGGACGTGACAGTGATGAGTTGATAAAGTGTGCCACACCATTTTCATTTGAGTAGTTACGCATGGCATCCACTTGGTTTTTCATCAGTGCGATCAGCGGGGATATGACAATAGCCATACCGTCCATCAACAGTGATGGTAACTGATAGCAAAGGCTTTTCCCTCCTCCGGTAGGCATCAATACGAAAGTGTCATTACCATCCATCAGGTTATTGATGATTGCCTCCTGGTTTCCCTTAAAGGAGCCGAAGCCGAAATGATGTTGCAATGCTTGGATCAGTTGTTCATGTCTTGTCATAGAACAAAAATGTGTCTGTTATGCCTCTCTGTATTTACTTTGAAGTGCGGTCAATCCGCATCTATTAAAACGTCAGTTAATTTGCGGCAAAGGTAAGTCTTTTTTTTTTTTTTTT
>CAVKDW010000025.1:0-16967 GCA_963655075.1 Muribaculaceae bacterium
TTATTTCGCCAAGGGCTCAAACGATTATTTCGTATCGCTACGGCACTCAGTGTGCGACGCACACCTAACTTACGCTTCACGTCCCCAGTGTTTTTTTGTTGAGAGTTGAGAGAAGTGGGGAGTTGAAAGGAGTTTTTGGGACGAATGGGTGTTATAGAGTATATATAGTTCGTTTTTTGTATATAAGTGTTGCGGGTGAGATGCATAATTTCAGAGGCTGCCTAATAATCTTAGGCTGCCTCTGTTTTGTGGTGTTTTATATCAGTGGATTGCTCCTATTGTGTATGGGTTGTGCCGCTATGGGTGTATGGGTTGTCCGAGTAGTGTGTAGCATGTGCCGTCTTCCATACGGATGTAGAGTATCCCTCTGTCGTACAACAGTTGTCGGGTGGGTTGGTTGGACGTGGAGATATTGTCCACTGCCGTGTTGTTTTTGACGAGCACAGCCATTGGGATATACAGGTCCACTGCGCCCCGTGAGCGTACACGTAGGTACGCTTGGTGCACTCCTTCCTGGTCGGACTGGAACGTGACGGTTATCGTACCTCCCTGCGGTGAGAGTGTAGCAGGAGACACTTTGAATTTGCTTTTGTTGTTCCCTGCGACGCTGACGGTGACACTCTCTGTCAGGTTCTGTCCTGTTATATTGATGTTGAAGGTCTTTGCTTCGTTGAGTACGGCAGTGCCTATTATCTGTGTGGAGTCGGCTGTGATGAGCGGGAGGTCGGCGCGTCCCCATGAGACATCGTCGATGAGGTAGGTGGCAGCCCCTGTGGTGCCACTATATCCGGTGAAGCAAAAGCCCATATAGAATATATCTGCGATAGTGGTCTGTCCTGTGAGGTTCACCTGGAAGTCGAGCCATTCTCCTGCCTCATCCTCTGTTGACGGCATGGCTATTTGCAGGTCCTCAAAGTAAACATCCGCTGTATTGTTTGCATCGATATAGTATAGTTTGAGTGAAGCACTCTGTCCTTCGAGCAGATAGTCGCCGCGTACACGGAAGGTGAACACTTGGTTGGCAGCGTTCTTGAAGTCGAGCGGAGGTGTTACGAGCCACATTGTGAAGAGTGTTGAGTCGGTAACGCCAGATATGTAAGCCGTTGCCTTAGCGCAATGTTCGCTATCGTTAATGCTATCCTCGTATCCCCACCAGGGTCTGGTACCTGTTTTGACTACATTCTGCCATTCACTGAGAAGCAATGTTTTGTTATGATTGATATCATCGAATGGTTCGATGAGCAGTGTCCGTGGTGTTCGTGTCTTCCACTCGAAGTCGGTTTGCCAATCGACCACCTCCGGTGCGGGTTCGGTTGCTTCGCCTGTTACGGAGATTGTCTTGGTATCGCCACGCGCCGTAGTAAAAGTGATGGTTGCCGTAGCCGTGCCTACTACTGAAGGAGAGAAAGTGATGTAAATGTAGGTGGAAGTATTCTTGAGAATGAGAGAGCGGTCGATGGTAAACCCTGTGCCTGCGGGAGATATTGTGGCATAGACATGGTCGATGCAGTTTTCGGAGGTAAGGGCAACAGAATCCACTACGGTCTGTCCTACGGCTGCACGGAATACGGGCAGGGAAGCGGGATTGATTGTGATGGTCGGCGCCTTTGTCGGGTCGATACAAGTGCCAGAGAGGGAGTATATTTTGTTATCGTTTTGCGCCTCACTACTCTCGATAAGGAATGCGCCTGTATGTTTACCTATTGCAGTGGGTTTGTACCACAGTTTGACATTATCTTCCGCTGCAGTGGCTTGTGTCTTTTCGAGCCTCCACATTGTGCGGTTGGCGCCTGTGAGATAGAGGTTGACAGGTTGCGTGAGGTTTCCCTGTCGTATCAAGAAATCCGCCACTAAGACTGAGTCTCCGAGTGAGCAATCGGATTGAGAGATTGTTTCGGGCGTGACCGTAAACCAAGGTTCTGTTTTCTCGGTGCGCGTGAGAGAGAAGTCGTCGAAGATGACTTTTACGCCTTTGTTGACTGCAACGCTAAAGTAGAAGGTTGTTCCATTTTGTGGTTTGGTGGTCGTTACGCTGAACGATTGCCAGCCGGTGCTTGTGACATCGAGAGGTTGGTTGAGTACTACACTATCGTGTGGCGTTCCGGTATGTGGAGGTACGCATTCCCATAGGCAGTTGAGGGCGAGGTCTCCGGCATTGGCAGATAACACCTTGTAGTGCCCTTTGATTTCGTATTCTTGTCCTACAACATCGTCTCTGAGGTTGACAGCTTGGATCAGGCTGCGTTTGGCGGTTACTTCTTCAGTTCGCAGGGCTTTGGTCCCTCCGTGTATGTCGGTTGTTTCAATGGCTATCACACCACCGAATGCCCAGTCGGTGAATTCTGCACCGAAAAGGGGATTCGTCTTGGCGTCTTCGAAGTCGCCGTTGCTTAGCAGGTTCGTGGCGGCTTGTGTCGGAAGGATTGCCGCGATGAGGATACCGAGTATCCAAAAGATTTTCTTCATATTATGTTTTGTTTAGTTATTATCTTTCTATGGTCTGTTCAGCAGCCAATCTGCTGCCAAAACGCAATGAATTGTCTTGCCGTTGCGTTCTATATCGCCCGCCTCGCCGGTCATCATGACGAGTGTAAGGTGGTCGCATTGTGTCTGTCGAGAAGCCTTGACCAGAGCATCTACCTCCTGGTTGAATAACTTAGCACTCGGTTCGGTGAAGTCATAGGTTACCTGCACCAACTCACGCACGTGGAAATTCTCTACCACCACAAAGTCCACCTCATAGTCGCGCCCGCGCAGATAGTAAAGTTGCTCGTACTCCATATGGAGGCGTCTGAGCAGTTCGATGGCGACCACATTCTCCAAGCGCAGTCCGTAACTCTCTGTCTGCAAAGCATTCTCGTGTTGGGAGAGGAAGGCATTATCCACCGCATAAGACTTATGAAAACTGTTGCGTTCTGTACTCTTGAGCGAGAAGCGCGCGAGCATACATACCATATACGCATTCTGCAGAAAGGACAGATAGTTCATTGTGGTATGCACCGAGCGAATACCTAATTCGTGCGATATATCGGTGTAGGATTTCTCTTGCCCGAACCAATCCAATACCTGCGCCGACAGGCGGGAGATAGTCTGCTGATACCTCACTCGGTAGCGGCGGCATATATCCTTGGTGATTATCGCCTGTTTGAGCGACATCAGGTAGTCGTGCTTGTTTATCTCCGTCGATTTAGCCAGTTCCGGAAAGCCTCCGTCCATCATATATTGCATCAACGCATGGTTGCGTAGCCCATACGCCTGCGTGGTCTTGCCAATCGTATCCACCTGCTTTATTTGACAGTATTCGGCATACGAGAACGGGAACAACTCTATCAGGTGATACCGCCCCGTAAGGTGTGTGGCTAAATCGCTGCTGAGCAGGTTGGCATTGCTGCCCGTTAATATCAAGTGTATGCCTTGCCTGAGCAGCCGATTGACAAACAACGCCCAACCCTTCACATTCTGTATTTCGTCGAGAAACAGGTGTGTGAAGTTGCCATATACCCCAAATAGCATCTGTAGGATGTCATCTAAGTCGTTGCTTGTGGCATTTGCCAATCGCTCGTCGTCGAAGTTGACATACGCAAAGGGGACAGCACTATCTATTAACACCTTTTGGCACAGTGTAGATTTTCCGCTACGACGGACACCTATAACGACTTGTGCCAAAGGACTGTTGAGTTGCAACTCCTTTTCCAGCTTGCGAGGACAAATCGCCTTGATGTCAAGGTCTGCTAACTCTTGTTTTTGATTGGATAATATGCGCTCTAAATCTTTCATTTGTGAGGTTGTTTTCAATCACGGGACAAAAGTACTAATTATCAGTGATATATACAAACAAACTGCACAAAATTACATAGTTTCGAGTGTCTTAACTGCACAAAACTACATAGTTTTATCCTTACAAACTGCACAAAATGACGGAATACAATACTCCCACAAGGTATGGAGCATACGCTTGTGGGAGTAGTAGGTGGATTAGCGGATTACTTTATATGTTTTATCTCCTTGACGGATGATATTGACACCTTGCTGCAAAGCGTCGGTGCGTTGTCCGGAAACGGTGTATATCTCATATTCGCCTGTGAGTTGGTCGAGGGCGATGGTCTCGATTGCCGTCGGGGTGGTCTTCGCCACAATGTCATCAGCCGTGCGCACACGGATGTTGTAACCAGAAGTGTAGTACGAGATACCTACGATGTCGGCTTTAGCGGGCTTGGCGGTACCTACCAAGGTGTTGTCGCTCGTTAGGTTGATAACGGCATTGGTGCCATCTTGCGAGATGTTGTTGTTGCCCAATTTGTAGTTCGCATCGGTGTTGTCGAGGGTTACATTCTCTACTTTAACCAACTCCAAGAGGTAGTCGGCAGCGTTCTCTTGCAAGTCTTTGAGTGTAACCACCTGCGGTGTCCAGTCGTTGCCGCTGCTGACAACGGTAGGTGCTGCTCCCCAAGTAAGTGGCTGCCCACTTAAACCTGCTTCATTGCCAAGGTATGCAATAAAGTCTTTGATTTTGTCGCCGATGTTGAGCGAAATCATACTAGCCCCAGACTCATCGTCGATGCGTACAGCGCCCGTTGCGTCCTCAATGTAGAATACTGGCGTACTAGTAGAAATGCCTATCTTTTCTGTGTAGGTAACCACTGCCTCGCCAGTGCATTGGAACGAGGTGTAGTTTTCGCCATCGGCTGCAATAGCCGCTTTCAGTGCCGCAATGTTGTCTACTTTGGTTACTTCTATTGCTTGCCACGAGGCTGTTACCGTAACATCAGTTGCGCCTGTCGAAGAGAGGGTGATAGTGGCCGTCTGCGAGCCTGCGGTGGCGGCAGTTAGGGTGGCGGTTACCTCTACGCCGCTCGCGGCATCGGCTTGGGCGATGGTCGTTTTGTCAAGCACCACCTCTGTGTTGTTGCTGGCGAGGGTAATGTCGCCCGTAAGGTTGCTGCCCGAAATAGTGAACTTGGAGGTATAGGTCTCGCCTACAAATATGGGGGCAGTAAAAGTAAGTGTAGAGGGAGCAGTGATGGTGGCGGTAGGTGTTGGGTCAGGTGTATCGCCGCTCTCGAAGAGGTCTGCCCACGCGGTGGCGACTTTGATAGCATCAATGGTAAGAATAGGTGCTTTCCTCGAAGCAGTTGCACCCTGACGAACAACGAGTGCAGCAAAACCGCCTTTCGTAGTAGAAACATCACTACCGCTTGTATTATCGTATAAAGCATCGGCGTTGGTTGGTTCGGTAGTCGTCGGGTTGACATATAAAGAAACAATGTCGTTAGTTACACCTTCTACAATCGTGTATTTTACTACCACCAAATAGGTAGTACCAAAGTCATACTCTGCGGTAGTAGAAGCCAATGTTGTATTAGCACGCGAAATAGCCAGTTTATATTTTCCCTCACTTGCAGCATAGGCGGACAAGCGTGCGACATCTGTTCCGCTACCTTTGTCTTTAAGACCTGAAGCTGTTTGCGCACACATTGCCATAAAATAACTTGTATTGCTACTTGTTATCTCATCCGCACTCGTTATATTTATCAATGCCGCATAGTAAATGCTTCCGGTAGCAACCATCTGGTCACTATCGAATTTCTTATACACTTTCTGAGCATTTTGAATGTCTTTTAGCTTAATACTCTTCCCCATAGCAGTTGACTCGTAACCTGCATAAGTCAAAGAACCATCTATTACTTGAATAGGTTCGGTTTCTGTTCCTGTATTTTGCCACCAACCATTTGCAGAGCCAGTGCTATACAAATTTCCAGTGGTGTAATCGAAACTCTCGTTGAACAATAGTGTGGCATGTGTACTCATGCATAGTGTACATAGGAGTACAAAGAGTGTCAATGTTTTTTTCATAATTGTAATACGTTTAGAAGTTATACATAAATAGTTTATTTTGGTGTTTGTTTGAGTTCTGTTATGAACCGTGTTGTGTGCGTGTAGTGTATGTTAGGGCGACAAAGGTACGATATTTATTTTACTATGGCAATACTTAGTGTTTTTTTTGGTTGTTTTTTGTAGGACGGACGGGGAGACTCCTCCGACTTTCTCAAGGGGAACAAGGTAATTATGGGTTGGTTATATAGTTGGTTTGGTTATATGCTGAAGAGGTAGTCAAGTGCTTGATGTATGTTGGCGAGTGCAGGTGTTTGGTTGATGACGGGTTGTCCTATGTCGCGTAGGAGTGTGAAATTGATGTGTGGTGTTTTGTTTGGGTCTGTGCTGTTTTTCTTGTCTTGCAGCATGTATGTGATGATGTCGTCTTGTTGTTGGCAGTTGCATGTAGGTTTCCCGTAATACTCGAGCATGACAGAGGTGAGTTGTTGTAGTGGGCGGCGCGGGCAGTCGAGCAGTGTGATGCTGAGGTATAACTCAGCAATCATCCCCCATAGCACGCAGTATCCGTGTGGAGGTGTGGCTGTTGTGTTGTGTTGTCGTGTGGCTTGTGCGGTGAGATGTGCCTCGATAGCATGTCCTATGGTATGTCCGAAGTTGAGTGTGCGCCGTATATTCTGTTCGTTGGGGTCTTGTTGTATTATCTGTTGTTTGACGCTTATGCTTTCGTTGAGTAGGGGTTTGAGTGCATTGGTGTCGCGTTTGTGGAGGTCATAGGAGCAGATGTCGTTCCAATGTTGTGGTGTGCTGATGATTGCATGTTTGAGCATTTCGGCATATCCGCTGAGCCATTGTGTGGCAGGCAGTGAATGTAAGAAAGTGGGGTCAATGATCGTGTGTAGTGGTGCGGTGAAGGTGCCTATGCAATTTTTGATATCTCTGTAGTTGCATCCCGTTTTCCCTCCGTGAGCGGCATCTACCATAGCGAGTAGTGTAGTGGGTACGTTGATGAAGTCGATGCCTCGTTTGTATGTGGCTGCGGCGAAGCCTCCCATATCGGTGATGACACCTCCGCCGATGTTAATGAGCAGTGCTTGCCGTGTGGCTTGTTGTTCCAGCAGGAAGTCCCATATATACCGGACATGGTTGATGTCTTTGTTTTCTTCTCCTGCGGGTAGTATGAGTGTTGGGAGGGATCGAACAGACGTGTCGAGTAGGGGCAAGCAATGTGTGGTGACGTTTTGGTCGGTGATGATATAGGTTTGCTTGGTCGAACGGTTGTGGATGATGTTGGTAAGTTCAGTATTTACGTTTGAAATATACATGGTAACACTAAAAGTTTTGCAAAGTTACTCTTTTTTTGTAACTTTGCACCCCAAATGGTTATTTTTATGATAAGACGATTTCTTTTCTCTGTTGCATTGGTATTTGTTTCTGCTGTTGTCTGTGCAGAAGTTTCCGGATTGACGTATCTGAGCACAGCTGATTTCAAGTCGAAGGTGTGCTATTATTCGATGGACGAGCAACCTGTATGGAAGTACAAAGGTGATAAGCCTTGTCTGATAGATTTCTCGACCTCGTGGTGTGGTTGGTGTAAGAAGTTGCATCCTATCTTGTCTGAGGTTGCCGAGTTGTACAAGGGGCAGATATATGTCTATACGTTGGATGCGGAGAAAGAGCGTGAGGTGGCGGCGTTGTTTGGTGTGCGTAGTTATCCGACGGTGGTGTTGTGTCCTATGGATGGAGCTCCACAGATTGCACAGGGTTATCATGAGAAGGATTTCTGGGTGGAGGCTATCAATACTTTGTTGCTGAAGGCAGAGTAGTAGAAGTGTTTCATGGGATATAAACCTTAATAGTTATATGAGTATGCAAGTAGAATTGATATTGTTGGTCCTGTCGTTGTTGTTCTTTGCGAGTATCTTCACGGATAAGATAGGGTATAAGTTCGGTGTCCCTGCGTTGTTGCTGTTTTTGGCAGTGGGGATGTTGTTTGGTCCTGATGGTATAGGTAAGATTTTTGGTGAGAGTGGTGTGGGTTACATGCTCGGGATCAACTCTGCTCAGGCGATAGGAACGGTGGCGTTGTGTATCATCTTGTTTTCCGGCGGTATGGATACCAAGTTGTCGGAAGTTCGTCCGGTGATGGTTCCCGGTCTGACGCTTGCGACGGTGGGTGTGTTGTTGACGGCGTTGATAACGGGTGTGATTATTTACTATATCTTTGGTTGGTTGAATGCCGTGGCGAGTGTGAGTATATGGGTAGCGTTGCTGATGTCGTCGACGATGTCGTCGACAGATTCGGCATCTGTCTTTTCTATCCTGCGTACGAGTGGAATCGGTTTCAAGCATAATCTTCGTCCGTTGTTGGAGTTGGAGAGTGGTGCTAATGATCCGATGGCTTATGTGTTGACGACGACGTTGATAGGTGTTGTGACTGCTACAGCGACGGAGATCTCGGGTTTGGCGATAGTGCAGACGATAGTGGTGCAGTTGGTGATGGGTGCAGTGATGGGTTTCTTGTTTGGTAAGATGATGGTTAGTATTATGCGTAAGGTACATCTCAACAATGAGTCTTTGTATCCTATCATGGTGTTGACCGCCTGTATCTTTATCTTCTCTATCACCTACTATTTGGAGGGGAACACGTATTTGGCGGTGTATATTGGTGGTTTGGTGATAGGCAACAGTAAGTTCACCCGTAAGCATCAGACACGCAGTTTCTTTGACGGTCTCACGTGGCTGAGTCAGTTGGTGATATTCCTGGTTTTGGGATTGATGGTTCGTCCGAGTGAGTTGATTAAGCCGGAGGTATTGATTCCGTGTCTGATAATCAGTATTGTGATGATATGTATCTCTCGTCCTATCTCTGTGTTTCTTTGTATGGCTCCTTTCCGTCAGTTCTCGACTAAGGACAAGTTGATGCTCAGTTGGGTAGGTTTGAAGGGTGCTGTTCCTATCATCTTTGCTATTTTGTGTAAGGCCGGCGGTGTGGCGCATGCTGACTTGATCTTTAATATCGTTTTCCTCTGTACTCTTGTCTCGCTTGTTGTACAAGGTACGTCTTTGTCGTATATAACCAAGTGTCTTGGTTTGGCTATTCCAGAGGTTAAGTTGAAGCGTTTGGAGCATTTTGATATTGATCTGCCGGAGGAGATAGAGTCTTCTGCTACGGAGATAGAGGTCAAGCCGGAGATGTTGTCAAAGGGTACCATGTTGAAGGATTTGTCTATCCCTCGTAAGACGTTGGTTATCTTGGTCCGCCGTGGCGAGGATTTCTTTGTTCCGACGGGTCAGTCGGAGTTGGAGGTTGGTGATCAGATGTTGGTTATCACGGATAATGATGCTGCTGTGGCGGCTCAGTATCGTGAGGCAGAGGAGAAGGAGGAGAATACGCATTGGGGTCCTCAGTTGATAAACAACACCTGGGGTTTTATAAAGTCTAAGTGGCGTGATTTAACTCATCCTAAGAAGAAAGGGGAGGACACGTCTGAGCATGTTTAGCAGGTAGTGTGGTGCAGAGGGAGACTGTGTCGTTGATAGTTAGATATCATAGATATTGATGAAGAAGATAGTTTTTTTGACCGGTGCTACCGGCACTATGGGGTATGCGGGTATGTCAGAGATATTGCGTTACCCCGAACGCTATACTTTGCGTGTCTTGGCGCGTCCCAGTGAGAAAAACAAGAGACTGCTGGCTCCTCTGCAAGACAAGGTAGAGATAGTGTGGGGTGACCTGACTACCTACGAGGATATTCTCAAGGGTGTCACCGGCAGCGATATCGTGTTGCATGTCGGCGGTATGGTATCGCCGCAAGCCGACTACCGTCCTACGGCTACCCGCAAGACTAATATTGCTGCTGCTACCTATATCCGCGATGCCGTGCTGGCGCAACCCGAGGATAAGCAACCGAAGGTGGTGTATATAGGCAGTGTGGCACAGATGGGTGACCGTCGTGAGCCATTGCACTGGGGACGCTGCGGTGACCCTATATGCGTGTCGGCGTACGACCACTATGGTATCACCAAGGCGCGTGCAGAATATATCATCACCAACTCGCCTATCAAACACTGGGTCAGCCTACGCCAGTCGGGTATCCTCTACCCTGCTATCTTGAAGAACTACGACCCTATCATGTTCCATGTGCCTATCCGTGGCGTGTTGGAGTGGGCTACGGTAGAGGACAGCGGTCGACTGTTAGAACGTGTATGCCGCGATGAGATACCGGAGGAGTTCTGGAAGACCTACTACAATATCGGTTCGGGCAAAGAGTACCGGCTCAGCAACTACGAGTTCGAATGTCTATTGTTAGACGCTATCGGTTGCCCGAGCCCCGAGAAGATATTCAATACCAACTGGTTCACCACCCGTAATTTCCATGGGATGTGGTATCTTGATGGCGACCGATTAGAGAACTACCTGCATTTTCGTGCTAACGTACCCGTCAAAGAGTATTTCGCACAGATGGCAAAATCGGACAGCCTACCTTCGGCTATTCGTTTCGCATCGGTCACCAAGGTCGCCAAACTCGTTCCGCATATCGTCAAGATGGCTATGTCGGCTATGTCTCAACATAAGGAACACGGCACGCAGTGGTGGATAAAGAACAACAAACAGCAGCGTATCCATGCCTATTATGGTAGTATAGAGGCGTATAAGGCTATTGCAGATTGGCAGCATACCGACCTCTCTCACAACAGCGAGGAGGCTGTGTTGCTCGATCACGGCTACGATGAGCAGAAGCCCCGTTCGCTCTTCAGTATCACCGATATGCAGAAGGCTGCCGCCTTCCGTGGTGGTAAGTGCTTATCCACAGAGATGACCCAAGGTGACTGGGATACGCCCTTGGAGTGGGAGTGTGCCGAGGGACATCGTTTCATGGCTTCTCCGCGCGTGGTGCTGTTGGGTGGGCATTGGTGTCCCGAATGTATGCCGTGGCCCTATAAGGACGAGCCTAATGCTCGTCCGTGGCAGTGGGATAAGATAGCCAAGGAGAATCCGTTCTTTGCGCAGATATGGACACCGCTGCACGATAAGAGCGAGGACAATGTGTACGGTCCGGAGATCTTCGACGGTTGGGAGAAGTGAGAGATGGTTCGGTGTGTGTACTAAAAAGGTTGTGATGTATGTATTTTGATGAATTAGCCTTGTCCGATGACGTGTTGGATGCGTTATGGGATATGCATTTTAACACCTGTACTCCGGTGCAGGAGAAGACGATACCTGTGATATTAGATGGTCGGGATGTCATCTCGTGTGCGCAGACGGGTACGGGAAAGACAGCGGCGTATATACTGCCGTTGCTGACTAATTTAGCGTATGATAACCATGACCCCAACAAACTGAATGCTATCATCATGGCTCCTACGCGTGAGTTGGCGCAGCAGATTGACCAGCAGATGGAGGGTTTTGGGTTTTATGTGCCTTTCTCGTCCGTGGCGATATATGGTGGCAATGACGGTGGTGCATGGGGGACACAGGTTATGGGTTTGCAGAAAGGTGCGGATATCGTGATAGCGACTCCCGGTCGCTTGCTGAGTCAGTTGAATATCTACGATGTGGATTTCTCCGGGGTGAAGTATTTTATCTTGGACGAGGCGGATCGCATGTTAGATATGGGTTTCTATGATGATATCATGACTATCGTGAAGCGTCTGCCCAAGGATCGTCAGACGATCATGTTCTCTGCGACGATGCCGGATAAGATACGTCAGATGGCTAAGGCTATCATGCGTACTCCTGTGGAGGTGAAGATAGCGGTGTCGCGTCCGCCGGAGAGTATTCATCAGATGGCAGTGCGGCTCTTTGAGGCGCAGAAGACGGCGATGGTGCAGTACTTGTTGGCGGGTCGTGGGTTGAAGAAGGTGATCTTGTTTGTTAGTAAGAAGCAGAAAGTGCGTGACTTGACACGAGAGTTACGGCAGAAGAAGATAGACGCGCGTGCTATGTTCTCCGACTTGGAGCAGAAAGAGCGTGACGAGGTGATGTTGGATTTCCGTAATGGTAAGGTGGATGTGTTGGTGGCTACGGATATTATCTCGCGTGGGATAGATATAGATGATATCCCATTGGTCATCAACTATGATGTGCCTCGTGATGCGGAGGATTATGTACATCGTATCGGTCGTACGGCGCGTGCGGAGAATAAGGGAGAGGCTGTGACGTTGGTTAGTCCGGAGGATGCCCGTTATTTCAATCATATCGAGCGGTTCTTGAAGAAAGAGGTGGAGCCGTTACCGTTGCCAACTTCTCTTGGTGCGGCACCTGCTGCGTCGGCGTATGTGGTACGTGGTGGTAAGTGCAGGCGTCGGAGGTGATAGGGAATTTCTAATTTTTAATGTTTATTTTTTAATGTGTAGTCACCAGAAGACTCCCTTAGTCCCTCTTCAGATGGGGGAAAGTCTAAGCATATACCAGCAAGTCTTGTGACTTGTCCGCAGGCGGGGCGATAAGGAGTTCTACTCAGCCCACCGGGCTTCTTATTTCGCCAAGGGCTCAAACGATTATTTCGTTTCGCTACGGCACTCAGTGTGCTACGCACACCTGCCTTACTCTTCACGTCCCCAGTCGTCCTCTCCTAACCTCTCCAGAGGAGAGGAACGCAGAACATAGTCCAACGGTTCTTGCGGCTTGTCCGCAGACGGGGGCATCCGCGTCCCCTATAGGGACTCTTACAGGTTATTGTTATTGGAGAGGACGGATTCGGCGGATTGGCGTTCGTTGAGGTGTTGCAGGTAGAAGTGCAGGTTGGACAGTTGTTGTCGTGCGTAGGCGTTGTTGCACTGTCTGAAGATAGTTATTGCCGTGTTGGTGTATGCGATGGCGTTGGTGTAGTCTGCCATCATCTCGTAGGCAACTGCTATGTTGGCTGCTGCCATTGCTTGGATATCTTTCTCTTTTTTGTTTTGTTTCGTCTTGGGGTTCTCTGTGTCGTTCTCTGTGTCCGGTAACACTTCTTGCCACGTGTTGATAGCCTCCTGCCAGTGCTTGTACTGGAAGGCTTGGATACCTTGTTGTATATTGGTGTTTTTGTCGTCGTAGAGGTAGTGTGTTTCTGTTTGCCATTGTGGTGTGAGGCACGTGGCTGTGTTTATTCCGACTTGTTGTGCGAGGTACAGTAATGCTTCTTGTCTGTCGGGTAGTGATTCCAGCACTCTGTCACGTGTGTAAAAGCAGTCACTTTCCCAGAAGAGTGTGTCTGCGGTCGTGAAGGATGGGTCTTGTGTTGCTCCGGCGTGGTGTATCGTCCAGTGTGCTTGTGCGTATGCTTGCAGGTAAGCATAGTATTGTCCTTCGTCAACGGGGAAACTCTCTTGTATGTCGTATAGTACGAGTTGGTTGAGGATGATGAGTGCGTCAACCTGGTAGTCTTGGCATAGTTGTTCTGCAGCGGCGTTTGTCAAGAGGTGTCGTGTATAGAACTCCTGGCTTTTGTTTTGGCTGATATCCATGAGTTCGACCCGTTCGTAGGCTTCGCTATTCTGCATCTCGTTTGTCATAGCAAACAAGCAGTGTAGTGCTGCGTTATCCAGAGAGATGGCTGTTGTTGCTTTTTGTTCTCCATCTTCTGCGTTGGTGTGTCCGAAGTCTGCAGGCTGTGCGACCGTGTTGTTGACGAGTAAGACGGTCTGCGCGTTATGCAGCAGAGGTTTCGTAGCAGGATAGCGTTCGTCGATAACGAAGTAGTACTGCTGTGCTATCAGTGTAGTAGCGAACAGTAGTAGTGTTGTGATAAATAAGTTTCTTTTCATAGTATTCTTATTGGCTTGATGCTATTTGTTTGTTGGTTGTATATATTAGAGTTTTCGTATTCTCCACTCTTTGGGATAGAAGTTGTTGCAGTGGTTTCCTACATTTTTGACAAATCCGAGAGGTACATGCTGGTATGTGACGAGCAGTATGTCTGTGGGTTTGTTATCGAAAGATATGGCTTCTGTCTGCAGGAAGTTCAGTGCTTGTTCCCGTGTCAGTTCTATCTGTGGGAAAGCGTCTTTTTTGAAGTCTTTTGCCATTGCCAACGGGTGTTGCGGTACGATGTTTTTTCCTCGTTGTTCTCCCATCCCCACTCCAAAGCAGATGCAGATGAACTGTGTACTGATATATTCTATTATCTGTTTGTGTCGTGTCGGGTATGCTGTGATAAATCGGTCTTGCATCCGTAGTGTCCATTGCTGTGGGTGCTGTAGCCAACTGCGCATGAGGTCTTCTTGTTCTACGGTCTTGACAGGTGTGTTTTTGGCTTTGGGTATGCGGAAGGGTCTGTCGTTTTCGCCATCTTTTCTCAGTGCGCAGATATACAGTCCTTCTCCTTTTGTTTTATGCGGGTAGAAATGGTATCCCGGTTGTCCCTCTGTTATTCCCCATGACGGGTGGTAGGTAATGGGTAGTATCTCTGCTCCGAGTTCTTGTGCTATCCAAAGCACGTTTTGTTCGTTTTCTTGTTGGTTGAAGGTGCAAGTGGAATAGATGAGAATGCCTCCCGGTTTGAGTGCTTCCCACGTGTCTTGTACGATAGACCGTTGTCTTTCGGCACACATACGCACGTTGTCTTTGCTCCACTCTTTGATAGTGTCGGGGTCTTTTCGGAACATCCCTTCTCCGGAGCAGGGTGCGTCTATGAGTATGCAGTCGAAGAGGTTAGGCAGTTTCTCTCCGAAGTCTTTCGGGGGGTTGTGTGTGACTATGGTGTTTCCGTTTCCCCATTTCTGTATGTTCTCGGACAGGATGAATACTCGTTGTCTGACGACCTCGTTGCTGATGAGTAGCCCTTGCTGTCCGAGGAACTGGCTTATCAATGTCGATTTGCCTCCCGGTGCAGCGCAAAGGTCAAGTACTGTGCTATCCGGTTTGACATATTGGAGTAGCACTTCTTCGAGAAACATGCTACTGGCTTCTTGCACATAATAGCATCCGGCGTGCAGTAGTGGGTCGAGTGTGAACTGTGGTCTCTGGCTGAGGTAGTATCCGTCTTCGTGCCATGGTACTTCGCCGGTATCCGTATCGAAAGTCAGTTGTTCTATTTTGTCATTGAGGCGGATAGATGTGACAGGTTCGCTTTCCAACGCTTTGCACAGCGCGTTGGCATCGGAAACGCCTAATTGTTGTTGTATATTCTGTACGAAATCGAAGGGTAGCATTACTTTCCTCTTAATTGGCGGCAAAGGTAGTAAAAGATTTGTAAATATGCAAATGTGGTTTTTGGTTGAGAGTTGGGAGTTGAGAGAAGTTTGAGGAGTATTTGTGGGATTTATGGGGCGAATGAGTCTGATGGGAGTAATCAAACACTTTCTTGCGGTTCGTGGGGCTTGGCATCCCGTCGCCTGGTATCTCAAAATGCGTTTTGTCGCCGAATAACACTTGTCCCATGATGCGCTACATATCGTTCTGCGGATTAGGATAGAAGGAATCCATGTACCACCGCTACCGGGGTGACGGAAAACTGCCGAGTATCAGCAGTCTTTCTCCTTTCGGCAGGAACGGTGACAAGGAAGACTTCTATTTCAGGAACGGCGGAAATGGTGAGTCATTATAATTAACAAGTTGTGGTTGAGCGCAATGGCAACTTGCTGCATGGTAGGTTCGAGTCGGTCTTTTGTTAGGCTGCACGCCCACAAAGTAATTACTTGCCAACCGTTGGCGCGGAGCAGTTCTTCGTTCTGCCGGTCACGTTCGCGATTGCGGTTAATCTTTTCCTGCCAGAACGCCGTGTTGGTTTTCGGCAGTACGAACTGCCTGCATCCTTCGTGTCCGTGCCAGAAACAGCCGTTGACGAATATCGCTGTTCTGTACTTGCGCATCACGATATCCGGTTTGCCCGGCACGCTCTTGACGTTCAATCTGTACCTGTATCCATGTACCCACAGCCATTTCCTGACCGCCATTTCGGGTTTTGTCCCTTTGCTGCATATATGCGACATACAGCGGTGGCGTTGTTGAGGTGTCAGAACATCGGGCATGGTTATAAAATACGATATAGATTATACTTCAGTCACATTACAATCACATAAAAACATATCTGATTTTCAGCACATTACATGCAAAATCGGTTACTCAGTCACTCTGCCGTCACATAAAACTAAGACCATATCGGTACATATTGGGCATACTTCCTTGATTTATTCTTATCATCTAATCGTATTAAGTTTGCCGAGATGGTATCTGATATAATACGTGAGGCGATAGAATAATTGGCATCAGAAATTTCTAACCGCCCTCTTAAACTTTCGTTAGTCATCTTTTCACCAGCTACATATTTCAAGCAGCAATGCTGATAACACGCTCTGATTTTATCCTCCCTATTCATCTGACGTAATGTCTGAGGAGTAAACATCACAACTTTTGTACTAAAATCATCTTTTATAAAATCAGGTGCAGGAAGTTGATCTAATTCACATTGATGCAATGCTCGATCTACACCGCTTCCTCGTTCCTCACAAAAATTCATTCGCCGCATAATAGATGCAAGATGTTCATTTCTGCTAATTGGGGTATGGTCTATGAACCGAAGCACATCAATTAGCGGCTTTCCAGGATTGGATATTTCCATCCTGTTGGCATATATCTCAATCATCGGAGACATTCCACCTATATAAAAATCCTGATGAATAAGAGCATTTGCTACAAACTCACGAATGGCAATTTCCGGATAGATAGGATTGTCTTTTCGTAATACTTTTCCTATTTCTTCATTTATAGGCAGTCGTTCGTTAATATAATTAACAAGCCCCTCAAAACCGATAGCATATCCTTTATTTCCAACCTGTTCACGTATCGCATGCAATTTATTGGTTCCTTTATAGAAAATAACGCGAACAGCCTTGCGGGATAGCATCTCGAAAGATTGTAAATTGGTAGCAAACAAGATTGCCCCTAAATTAGTAATATCATAACATGAAGCTCGTTTGTGAATCAATTTCTCTTCTGCTAATTTATCCAAAATAGCAGTTTTTGTTTCTGGAAAAGGAATATGCAGTAATTTAAACACGAATGCGTAATCAATCAAACCCAACACTTCATCTGCACTCAGTCCACTCTTGGCTATTTTGGTTTCAAAGCAATTGTTATGGGTGTTTTTCCATATTTTACGTTCAATTTCCGGATGGTCCGATAGATTTTTCTTGTAAGAACCGACCCG
>CAVKDW010000025.1:16977-23179 GCA_963655075.1 Muribaculaceae bacterium
TGTATATGCTACTCCCTTAAATTTGACAGGAGTATTACCGGCAGAGTCAATCACAAAAAGCACTACCCTTTTCCCGTTAATGATAATGTTATTGTGAATCACAAAATCAATACGGGGAGACAATTGTGTGGCAATCCAGTTCTCCAACTCTTGATTACCTATTTTCTCATTTTGAGGATTATAATCCGTCCCTATTATTTCATGTGTATCATCTTTTAATCCAAAAACAAGATAACCTTTGGATTGTCCCATATATGCAGCTCCATTTGACAAGGCAGAAATGTATTCCCCTATTAGTTGTGGATTAGAATTGTTCTGCTTTATTTCCACCCACTCGCATTCTTTTGGAGAAGCCTGTATATCTGTAATAATTGTTTTAATTTCGTTTGTAATCATAATGCTATATACATGTTCTTTGTGTTTATTTCTCCTTTTTCTCCATCAACTCTCTCCATGTCATAAAATCCGGTTTGGTGGTTTGTGAACCGCGGTTGAGGGCGGGAAGATTATTATACTCGGCGGATTGGGAAGTATCTAATTCGTACACCAGATAATAATTATGCCCTAAATTCTCAAAACTTTTCTTCTCCAAATCGGCTTTTGCCCCAAAACGCGGTCCTTTGCCTTTGATTTTGTATAGAGTACCGTCTTTGCCGTTATGTAGCATTACATATCGCACGCTTACAGCCTCTGGTGTAATCACAATAACACCTTTCTCTTCGCCTGTCCTTAAATAACATAATCCCGTCTCTTTCATCTTCGCCAGTTTAGCAGCAAATGCATAGTTGACCAATATCACATCATCCTGATTGCGGTATGCCGAACCATGCTGAGTAATAGCCTTTTTGTACAAATCTGACAACATTCGTTTACTCCGCAGCCATTTCCTTACCGCCATTTCGGGTTTTGTCCCTTTGCTGCATATATGCGACATACAGCGGTGGCGTTGTTGAGGTGTCAGAATGACGGGCATAATCAGTCAATCAAATAGTTTTCCAATTCTGCAAAAGTGGTATCCATAAAACTATACAACTTGGTGGATTGCATACCTATCTTACGGAACCGGTCAAAATGACGGTGATGGAGTTTCAGTGTAAATGCCAAGCGCATATCATTATCAAGGTCGGTGGATATTTGATGTGCTTCTCTGCTTGTAATGGTGCGCACTTTTGTTACCTCATACACATCTCGAATACCCTTGTCTTTGATAATCGGCATGAAGAAATGCAGGTCGTGTAGCGAAACGGATGTCGGGAAATGCGCCCCTGTGTAATATAACTCTGCCGTGCCGTCTTCAAATGCCTCAAAATATCCTTTTCTAACGCTCGGTTTTACCAACCCTAGCAGCACCCTGTTACCGACTTCCACGAAAGTACCTTTCTGTGGAATAACCTGTTCGATAATCTGTGTGGCATTCTTCCGTATCAGGTCAGAGATGAAATCCTGCAACATCTGGTGTGCCTCATCGCCTGGCAACATGGGGAAAGCCCCTATATTCACCTCATCCACCGATTTTCGGTAAATATCTCTGTCGGACATATTTCCTGGAAAGAGAATATATCCGCCCAGCACTTCTTTTTTGAGTCCGTCTTCTGACTGACTATAATAAATAGCATCGCGGTAACGGTGCATCTGGTTGATGGTGTCCTGCGGTGGCATCTCCCGTCCTGCGCTATCTATCTCCACGCGGTATTTGGCATCGAACAGATAGGTCATGTGCATCCCGCGCTGCACATCATCTTTGGTCAATTGCAGCACTATATCAGGGCGTTGCGGCACGGTATAAGTCCGCAAACCGTGAATACCTCCCACGCCGTTCACATTGTCGCCGTGTTGCGGATTGTAGAACAATTCGGCAAGCGTGATATCCCCATGTTTGAACACAATCTTGGATTGTTCGCCCCGCTCTAAATCACGGGTGAACAATCCATTCATTTCCAGACGGTTCGGGTGCTCTACCTGAATCTCTTCTTTATGCACCTTTTTGAACAATTCTTTGACCACTTTTTCCACTTGGATGAAGCACCATATCTCATAGAGCGTGGCGATGTCTTTCGTTTCCATGCGGTACAATCCGTTGTTGAGGTTGAACGACTTGCGCAGGATGATATAGGTACGGAAGACTTTGGAGTAGTTCACATCGCGCTGGAGTACGAGTGATTCCTGTTTCAGTCCCTCGAATTTGCCAATGGTACGGAAGAACGGATTGCGTAACAAGTGCAGCAATTCATCGCGTGTCTGCCGTATCCGTTCTTTCTCGCTATCTGCAATCCTGTATGCAGGATTGGATAGTATCCTGTCTGCCAACGAACGGTACCGCTTTTCAATAATGCCGAGTGTGTATTTGAGAAAACGGTTCTCCAAAGTATTCCGAGAAGTCTGTTGCTCTTCCACATAATAGAGCCGCTGCTCCTCTGTGCGGTGCTCTGCAAACTGCTGTTCCAACAAAGGCGTAAAACGGCGTATTTGGTCGGCACATTTGTAGGTGTTAACGGCACGCATACGATGACGCGGACGCTCGATGATGTTTTTACAGGCACGGATATAGGCATCTTGGAGAGAATGGAATATGTTCCACCATATCAGGTCAAATGACTCTCCCTCTCCTTCGGATATGCCGTGATACGTCTTGCGCAGATAGTCCAGCGACAGCATCCTGTATTCGGTCTCAATGTCGCGCAGGATGATTTTCCAGTCGTGGTGGTAATCTAGTTTGGCGGACAGCACGTCATAGGAAAAAACAAAATGTTTCTGTTCGCCGTTGCGGGTGTAGGAAACAGGAAAATCCGCACGTCCTATCTCGTTGCCATAGTTGATAAATCCTGTCAATACACGTTTGTCACGTTTCCATAAGAAACGCTCGTTCACATCGCTTTGAGGAGTATCTATGGCAGCCTGTGTGGTTCCCTCTTTGAAATCAATCCACACACAATAATCAGTCTGCTCGAAGAAATAGGCATTACTGTTCGCAGCACCGCATACCAGTTCGCCAATATGCCTTTCCGTTTCGTCCATCCGCTCCACCACACAATCATCCGACCACATATAAGTCGATGTCAGGTGATGCGCACCCCCGAGTTTGCGACAACCTTTCTCCCAAATCTTCTGCAGGTTGTTGCACTCGAAAGTGAGCGTAAAATCACTATGTGTTATGCGGAGTATATCCATTGTACTATATGTTACATCTTCTCAAATTATATAACACATTGCGTTGATATGTTACATTTTGCCCGATTTTGTAACATGTTGTGTACCCGAAAAAGCGATTTTGGGTACATTCCCACCTGTTTGTGTACCCGAAAAGGCAATTTCGGGTACATTCCCGTCTGTTTGTGTACCCGAAAAGTCGATTTCGGATACATTTATTTGGCAGAAGAAACCGACTCTATCATTTCTACATTTTTATCCGTCCTGGGTAGCTGATGGTTCATAAACAGTTCAATCAAGCGTACATTCATATAATAGTTGGTATGTTTGATTTTTACTTTCTTCAGCAAACCGGTTTCCACTATCATGTCCAAATATTTGGTAGCCGTTTTTCTCTGAATCAGCAAGTCTTGCTGTATAAATTCTATCTTGGTATAAGGGTGGTAGAACAGGTTATTCAGCAGTTCATGCTTGTATTGCCTGCCAAACAACGGACGGAGGACACTCTTGTATTCTGCCATCAATTGGGATATTCCTTTGATTAACCGAATAGTCTCCTCTGCTGTGGCTTCTACTCCTTTCAGCATAAACAATATCCATTGTTCCCATTCCTTCTGATTGTTTTCTCCAGCATCTCTTACTGCTTGAATCAGACGATAATACTCTCCTTTGTTATGCGTGATGTATCTGCTCAAATATAAAATGGGCAGATCCAGCAGATTGTTGATAACGAGATACAAAATAGCAATAATACGCCCGGTTCGTCCGTTGCCGTCATAGAATGGATGGATACTTTCAAACTGATGGTGGATGACAGCCATCTTGATTAACGGATCAATATCCTGCATATCCGGATCATTGATATACTGCTCCAAATTATGCATCAATTGCTCTATCAGCACTTTGCTTTGCGGAGGGGTATATATAACCTCTTTATGCTGATTCTGCAGTGTAGTACCCGGACCAGCACGGAAGCCGCCTTTGCTGCTTTCCAGTTCTTCCTGAATCCGTTTCACATAGTTGAGGGTCAGCAATTTGGTCTTTCTGACCAAAGCAAAGCCACATTGCATCGCTTGCCGGTAGTTCAGAACTTCTTTGGCAGAAGCATTAATCACCGTTTCTTTCAAATGTAGTTCTGCGCGATACAGGTCGTCTTGCGTCGTGACAATGTTTTCCACCTCCGAACTGTCCTTTGCTTCTTGCAATGTCAGAGAACTGATTAGAATTTGCTCGTTTGGAATCGTCAGGGCAACACCTTTCAGTTCTGCCAACTTGCGGTTGGCGCGGTTTACTTGCTTCAAAATTTCCTTGGTTTCGAGGTCGTACGAAAGCGGTAATGTGGGGATATTATAGTCGCTCATGATATTTGTCTTTTATGTCCAATAATTGGTGTAGCCTGATTGGAGTTTACGGGTCATCTCCTCTATTTTGCGGAGCGAGACGCTCTCTGCCGAATGGTCGCCGAGTGTCTCTTTGAGCAATGTCTCCAAACCGCGCAGCGGTCTCTCGCAACGCTCGGTGTCGCCCTCAATACGCGAGAGAATCTTCATAGATGTCATCTCATCCAATGTCTGCCACAGTTCGGACTCAGGCGCAAAAAACTGACGGTTGACGGCATAGAGCAGGAACTCATTGCGTGTGCGGTATGCAATCTTGAACGGCGTAGCGTCCAACACTTCGTTTACTTTTTGCAAATAGGAGATTACCTCGTCGCACATCGGTTGGTTGTCGGCATATATATCACATCCTCTAACCGCTTGACCCATCAACTCCGAACCGATATAGCCCAACTCGTTGTCGCTATTGGCTTTCAGACCTGTGTCGAGTTTCACCTCGTTCATCTCTATCGTCATCGCACGGTCAAGTACTTTGCGAGAGAACGAGAATGTAGTTTCGTCCATATTGACCGTACCGACAACAAACAAGTTCTGCGGTATGGTCAGTCGCTTGCCGCCTTCTTCTATCTTTTCAGTCTTGTAGGCTTTGCGCTCCTCGTCCGACTCGAACAACTGGTCAATCAGACTGCCATAGGCTTCCGTGTTCTCATACGGTACAATCGGATCAGTCACTATCTGACCATCTTGCAGTTGGCGGCTCTCGATGACAGAAAGAAACTCCGCAAAATACTGCTCCACTGGAGCGAGGTTCATCTCGTCCAAACAAAGGAAATACGGACGTCGCGGCTCTTTCAGAGCCTGTGCGATGAAACGCAGGAACGGACCGACGATGTATTTCTCGCCGTTGATACGGCTGATATAACCAATCAGTTCCGACGAGTCGTGCCAATTCGGCTTGACCTGTACCATACAGAAGTTACGCGGACAGTTATTGCCATAGTCTTCCTCGCCGCTTGCCCAACATGCTTTCGCCAACTCACGCACGATACGGCTTTTGCCCGTTCCAGAGATACCTGCCAACAACATAAATGGTTTTGTACGGAGAGCGGTCAGATAGGGGAGATAAGAGATGTTTGCTTCCAATGGTTTGGCTTCTGATGATACGGAGTGATTTATGTTTTCTATACCAAGTATCATTTTCGCCAACATTAGCAATGTGGAATCATAACCGTATTCGTATTTGTCGATCTCACTTCCTCCGCTTAACGCGTCTCTGCAATCACGAGGAGAGGCTTCAGGATGTGCTTGCACAAAATCAACAAACTCTTTCAATAGAGCCTTGGATATAGTGCGCAATCCGCTTGCACCTCTGCTGGTTGATCGTACCAGATAACACAGTTTGTCTTCGTCAATGATAACAATCTGACCATTGTCCGAATAGTCGCCGATATGAAGTTTGTAAATATTCATAGTAAAAAATATTCATAGTAAATATTTGCTTGTTTATTCCATAATTTATGTAATAGAATATCAAATAGCGGTTATCTGAAATCCTACTTCAAACTCTTGTTTGCTAAATCTACAAAAATCTTCTATATTAATTTTGTTATTTATATATGAATAAAATACACATTTATTGATTAGTTAATTCTATAGGTATATTTTTTCCTCGTGTGTTTCGTTTGATTTGTGGCTCTTTCGGGAAGTGTATATTGGGG
>CAVKDW010000026.1:0-22971 GCA_963655075.1 Muribaculaceae bacterium
AGATAATCGCGTACCTGCTCGCGGTATTGTTGCTTATGTTCCTGACCAAACTTGTAGTCAATAACGATGGCACGATTGCCCTCTATCATCACACGGTCGGGACGATAAACACTGCCACTCGGAGTCAGTATATCACGCTCTGTCAAAACATGATAGTGCGAGCCAAACCAATCGGTCTTTCCTTCTTTCTCCAATAATTGTTGAAGCAACTTCCATTGCTCTAACATTTGCGACTCCTGCACTGCTGTAACCTTACCACTAAGCACCATACGCTGCAGGGCAGGTAAGGCATCGTCCCTAACAACGATATAAGACAGCCACTCGTGCATCAGTATCCCTAAATCGATAGTGGACAGAGGGGTATCTACCATAAAATCATCCTCCGCACGACTGCGTAGTAATAATCTTTCTCCTATAGGTGATGACACGAACTCGGCTATACGAGTACTACCTGCAGATACTCCTTCTCGGACATGAGGACGGATATTCCCATCGGATTGCACATGGTAAACAAGGTTTTCATCTAATTCATCTCTGTACAGATAAGATAGCAACTTTCCTATCGTGCTACAATTGACAACACCTTTTTGGCTGACAGTATATTTCTGACCAAAAGCGTATAACCGATATTTAGGACGAGTAAATGCAACGTATGTCAGGTTCAGATTGTCTATATATCTTGACACAATCTCCCGGATGTAATCATCTTTGAAATAGGTGGTCAACAAAGACTCTTTCATATCCACTGCCACCAATGGCATCTGCTTGAATGGTTCTATGCTTAGTGTACACCATATAGTTTCTGTGTGTTTAGTCTGAACGATGTTCCAACTGAGAAATGGTAGAATCACCACATCAAACTCCAGACCTTTGGAACTATGTATAGTCATTACGCGGATGGCATCGGTCGCATCTGAAGTTGGGATGGATGCTTTCTGAGATTTACGATCCCAATAGTCGAGGAAAGAACCTAAATCGGCAACACGATTCTGAGTGAATTGATATACATGATCTAAGAATGTGGTCAGGTAGGGTAGTGCTCCCTCAATCTTATTGAGATGTAATGTCTCTATCACAGTTTGCACATGCTCATACAATGACAACTCACACGCCTTATCCAATGCCTCACGCTCGGCATCCGTAAACGTGGGATGCATATCCTTTATGTGTGCATGCAATACTTCGTCATCTTTAGCAAACGGCTCACGCAATATATCTATCAATAGCTGTACGGCAGGATGGGACTGAACACGCAGACCATCTGCCGATTGAACACGATAACCATGCCCTATCAGGTATCGTGCCACTATCTCTGCTTCAGATGATAGCCGCACTAACATAGCAATGCTACCCAAACCAAACCCCTCATCCTGTAACTGGTCTATCAAAGGGGGCAACATATCCAGACATGACTGCTGGTAGTTTTTCTCATCGAAGAACTGAATATGAAATACGCCAGGTAGTTCCTTGCGGGCTTCTTGATGTACATTTTCTGAAGCATAGATACGTTGAACGGTATCTGCTATGTCGGGCTTATCAACAAACCGGCGTTTCAAATCATCCACCACATAGCAACTATAACGTGCTATAATCTGTTCGTTCTCACGCACGACTAATGGGGCTGTACGCCAGTTGTCATGCATCGCAGGCACACGCACTTCTTCAAAATCATGCTCTACAGTGTCCAACAGACGCCAATCGGAGTTACGCCAACGGTAGATACTCTGTTTCACATCACCCACTATCAGATTGGATTTACCATTAGACTCCGCTTCCTTAACCAACGGACGGAAGTTAAGCCACTGTAGGTTACTCGTATCCTGAAACTCATCTATCATAAAGTGACGTAAGTACTGTCCCATACGTTCATAGATAAAAGGAGCGTCTTGACCATCTATAATCTGATATATCAACAGATTGATATCTGATATAGGCAAACGTCCCAATCGTCTATTCGTTAGTTCTACCTGACCTGCTACATCCTGCAATAACCCCATCACATACATGTTATCCAATATTGCAGTAGCTGTCCTATAATCACATAGACGAGAGTTACCGATACCGAATATACACAACATCTCATCAAACAGTGGACGTAATTGTTGTTCGTATAAAGTAACAACCTCCGCATATTGGCTTTTATTTAACTTTGTTACATTACATAGTGCCTTTGAATCCGTCAGTGCCTGATAAAAAGTCTTGTTCAAACCTTTCTGTAATAGTTCCTTTGCCGGGGAAGATAGTTGCGTGTTGATAGTACTTTTCACTTCTTCTACACTATACAGCATATCCTTTATCTGCTTTTGCAGACGACGTACATCATCTTCTATTGAAGTACATATTTCTTTCAGTTGAGTTTGGTAATGGTGCAATGCCTGCTTGTCAGCAAAGAAAGCACGTACTTCACTCATTCGACGCATCAGATGCTCTTTCAATAACTCTTTAGAGAATGAATAGACGGAATCCTTCGGGTTCCATTTGTTATCGTTTGCTATATTCTCTTTGGCGAATGCTGTCAACCACGAGGTTGTACTATCATCTTGATCGCATGTGTCACGAACGTGTTGAAAGACGTCATTGACCGCTTGTTGGATGATCTCCTCACCATCCATAGACAAGTCATACGTTGCAGGTAACCCTAACTCCATAGCAAATATGCGAATGACCTGCTGAAAGAAACCATCTATAGTGGATACCGAGAAATGAGTGTAGTTCTGTAATATACCGATAAGTAACTCATGAGAACGAGTACGAATAGTGTCCAAATCCATCCCCAACAATCTATCGTTCAATAGTTCGCCGATATATGGAGAAGCCGTAGGATCTACAGATAAAGTGTATAAAGCCTGCAATATGCGCTCCTTCATCTCTGCTGTGGCTTTTTTGGTGAATGTGACTGCTAAGATGTGACTATGAGCAAGACGACCATCCACATCAGTATGATAGTCACTAAGCATCATACGAAGATACTCCCGTGTCAGTGTATAGGTTTTACCACTTCCTGCTGAGGCTTTATATATGCTGAGCATAACAAGTTCAGTTAGTAATTTGTAATTCTAAACCAGTAACACTATTGCGCTCTATCACGGTGTATTGTTTCAATGCCTCACGAGAAATGCCCTTAGTGGGAACAGATAACCCATAGCTTATATCATATTGCTCCTTGCACGTAGGACAGGTAACGAATAAACCACCATCTGACTCTACCGGTTTAGAGCGATTGATACAATAGGGACAACACAAGTCTACTGCATGGTATGCATTATCCATACCTACCCATATCAGCAGACCTGCATAACCAATATAGTCATATGCATAACGCGTTGTGGTGACAGGGGGAAGAACATAGAAACCATTATCCCTCACGAAACCAGGATACTCTCGTGTCACATATACAGTATATTGCACTGGAGCAGAAGGCACAGAACTCATACCAGTATTACTTCTTTCATCACATCCTGTGAAGATGAGAACAGCACACAATATGACATACCAATATCTCATCAGTTAACAGACTGTAACCTAACGTGAAAGATTAGGGTAGAATAAGGGGGAATATAACTACTATTACCTTCTACGCCTTTCCCGGAACTCTTATAACCTAACGAATAGGGGATATAGAACCAATATTCTCCAAACTCGTTCATCTTCTTCAGCCCTTCTATAAAACCTTGTATATTACTGCTCACATAAGTGGTGTAACTATCACTTGCATCAAACTGATAACCATTTATCAGATAACCCTCGTAGGACATCGTTATTGTTTTGTTATTGTCAGGCTTAGCAGACGTCGGATTGCCCTGTAAGATGCATTTATATTGTAATCCGGTAGGGGTGGTCACTATACTATCTTTAGTAGCGTTGTTTTGCAACCATAATTCGTTTTGGGCTTTCCAGTCCAACCAATCATCTTGCTTACACCCTACTACTATTGCCGCTATTAGTAGTAAACTTGCGATATATTGTTTCTTCATACTCTGTTGTTTGATGTTTGTTGTTTTACTGTGCTAACCAAAGACTCGGATTCAGTATAGAACGATCTTTGTATATCTGAAAATATAACTCTGTTTTGTTATCTTCATTGGTATCTGTATAGATGGTTCCTATGGCTTGCTTTCCTTGCACTTTATCGCCCTGCTTTACGTAAATATTCTTAAGTGGCGAATAAACGGTACGATAATTACCATGTTGCACAATAACAGCATAGTTACCATTCATCTGTGCACACCATGTCACTTCCCCCTCATAGATAGCACGTGCGTTGGCTCCCTGAACAGTCTGCAAATAGATGCCCTTATTGTCCACTGTGACATGTTCATGCACCGGATGCTGATGCTTACCAAAATAGCCACTGATATATCCTTTCTCTACAGGCCATGGCAAGCGGCCTTGATTAGCCTCAAAACCTCCTGCTATCAACTTCTGCTCCTTAGTTAGTGTCGTGGTGGTGCGTACTTGTTTCGATATCATCTCCTCTATCTTCTTGTTCAGGGCGTCCACTTGTTGTTGTTGTTTCTTCTGCTTAGCCAGCAAGTTTTTCTCTTGCTTGCGCAAGTTCTGTAGCATAGACTGATGCGTACGTTCATCTTTAGCCAACTTGTCGCGTTCACGCTGTTGTGCTTTCAAAGCGACAGTTCTATCATCACGACGTTGTGACAAGAGGTTATTCTGGATGTCAATCTCTGTCTGCAGGTTCTCTATCTTACGAACCTGCTCCTTACGATATGTAGAGAATTGCCGCAAGTATTGCATCCGTCGCAACATCTGTTGAAAGTTCTCGGCAGACAACAAAAACAGCAAAGGGGTCTGTTGCATATCAGCGTAGTGCGTCTCACGTACTAATATAGCATAATCTTGTTTGCATGCCTCTAACTCTTCTTGTAACAGTTGACGTTGTGTGCGCAAGCCACTCATTTCTTTGTCCAATGCTGTAATCTCTGCACTGATGGTAGAGATAAGTTTTTTACGTGTACGGATATCATTGTTGAGCAGATTGAGTTTATTGACTGTCACCTTCTCATTTTTCTTTGTCTGACTCAACATCTTACTCGTCTGTTCTAACTGTTGTTGCAATTCCCGCTGCTTACGTTGCAACTCTTTTACGCTCTCTGCCGATAGAGGAAGAGCGACTAATGCACATAGTATGTAAGTAACGATTCTTCTCATAATGGCAATATTGTACGTAATGGAACACGTTTATACTTATTCCTATTTAATCGTACCTGTTTTATCAACGTATCAAACTCACGATTAGTGAACGAACATTCTATTGTCAATATATGTTCACCCGAAGTAAAAGTCTTGCTTACCTTACCTGATTTCTGAGGTACAACAGGCTGCACTATAAAATCCTGTATCATCTTATAGGTAGGAGCGGGAGATACATATCCCATTACGTCCTGATAACTCAATACTGCGTAACGCTTATTCATCTTGTCAAATACCCAGACACTATCTTTATCAGCCTCTACACGTGCCATCTCTATTCCTAACATAGGTTGTAGAGAGATAATAGCCAAGTCATTTTTCCATAACTGCATTGTACACCCCATAGAGTATTTGTGATCGTCTAATGTCAATGTAACATTGCCGCGCTGGGTCATTGAGTGATAACGTGAAGGCACATCTTTGTGTACTCTACATGAGTTCAAACACAGCAATAGAGTGAAAAAAACAAGTATGGATGATGTCCGTTTCATTTCTTCTGTTTTTTACGTATAGCCTTGTAGTGCGATAAGATCTCTTTCTTAGTACCTTGGTCGAGATGTTCCATAGCACGTTGAATATAAAACAATGCGGTCTCATACTCTCCCTGCTTGTATAATATCCAAGCATACGTGTCCAAATAAATAGGGTTTGTAGGCTCCTTCATTATTGTTACACGCGACAACTGTTCCGCACGTTCCAAATCTTTATTCGATATGCAGAGGTTCCACGCCAGATTATTCATCAACATTAAGTTTCTTGGATCTAAGCGCAGCACAGCCTCGTATGCAACTATCATCTTGTCCGAAGGTTGACAGGTCTGTTCGTATAACTGCAGACGAAACACAAGAAATTGATAGTCATCAGGACTTGTTTCCAAGTAGCGTTCTACTTCACGTATAGCCTGTTCTGTGTTATGTAACAATACATTAAACCTATATCGCTGCATAGCACTCACATTATTGTAGCCCACAATGCTATCTATCTCGTCTTGTACAACCAATGCCTTCTTATACTCTCCGAGTACACCATATGCACGCTGCAGCATATCTCGTACTTCTGCATCCTGTTTATTGTGTTGTGCTACATCCTCCAATAGATCCACAGCAATTTTCTGTGTACCTTTATGGTTCGTCTGTAACAGTTTCAATGTGTAGTTGTACCAATATTCGTCAGGTGCAAGACGGAAGGCTTTTTCCAAGTAAGGCAATGCTTCCGCATCGCGATGCATGGCCTCCAAGAAACGCCCCATATAGTTGTTGACCGTGGCATCATCAGGGTTCAACTCATAACAGAATTGTAGCACTTCCCACGCTTGTTGCAACTCCCCTATGTTTACCAAGCGCTCTGCTTCGTAAAAATAGTATAGGAACTGCTGCTCCTGCTCAGGTGTCAATGATATGTTCGTATGTGCATGAGTTAGGGTAGGGCAACCAAGCAGAACAATCAGTAATATGTAAACAATCTTTCTCAAGAGTTCAGCCAATACATAGATTACTTCACACCACTATGTCCAAATCCACCGGCACCACGCTCTGTCGCACATAACTCATCTACCTCTATTACCTCAGGTGTCTCATGGTGCGCAATCACCATTTGACATATTCGTTCGCCAGGCTCTATGGTCTGTGTCTCATTGCTCAGATTGATAAGAATAACACCTATCTCACCGCGGTAGTCGGCATCAATAGTACCTGGTGTGTTCAACACTGTCAGGCCTCGTTTAAGAGCTAAACCACTGCGGGGACGTATTTGGGCTTCATAACCTACAGGCAACTCCAAGTACAATCCCGTAGGTAGCAATTTACGTTCCAAGGGTTGCAATGTGACAGCCTCGGAAAGAGAGCAGCGTATGTCCATACCTGCTGCTTGAGCACTCTCATACTTGGGAAGGGGGTTAGTACTCCGGTTGATGATTTTTAGAGTCATAGTTTAATATCTTTTCTTAACCAATACTTTTATTCCATCTGCCACCATCTTCAAGTGCAACTCTTGAGGCATCATAAGAGGATCACCATCAATATGCATAGGTCCCTCTTTTTCCCGCGTGAGTGTAATTTCCTTAGCACGAATGGTGTTGATGTACAGATCTTTGTCAATAGTCTTTGTGAATAGACTCAATGCCAACGTAGGGGCCGCTATCACAGGGAACTTACTAACAATTGCAATATCCATCAACCCGTCTTGAATACTGGCCTTAGGTGCTATATAAGCATCATAGCCCCATTGCCCAGCATTGGCAAACGTAATAAGAAAAGCGGTCACCTCCTGGTCTATTCCTTCACCTGACAGGTGGTACGTTTCCGGACGGTATTGGAATAAATCTTTCAATATGTTTTGCAGATAAGTACGAAAGCCTCGGCTATTTCCTTCCGCGAACTGGTGTGCGACCAACGCATCAAAGCCTATGCCGCATGTGGAAAAGAATGGCAGTCCGTTGACTAACCCATAGTCAGCAGAGATTGTTTCCGAACTATTCAGCATCTCTATGGCACGATTGACGCGAGTGGATATGCCCAGATGTCGAGCAAAACCGTTACCGCTACCATTGGGAACAATACCCAATGCCGTTTTCGTGTCACGTACACCATCAGCCACTTCATGCACGGTGCCATCACCGCCCACGGCAACTACGGCATAGTAATCCTCTACTGCGAACTGGTGAGCCAGTTGTGTAGCATGACCAGCATACTCTGTAAAAACAATTGTCGGAGCATATTGCTCCATATCAAGTAAATCTCTCACCAACTTGGGAATACGTGTCTTTGTTCGTGTCCCTGAGATAGGATTGATAACAAATGCGATATTCTTCATGCCTCTAATGCATATTCAACGCACAAAGGTACAAAAAGATGACGGAATAGCCAAATAAAGAATAGAAAAAGGGTAAAATGCATGATTTTGAGAAGTTATTGACATACTACTTTGTTGTACTGCACGATTATTACTACCTTTGTATCACGAAATAGAATAACGTTAGAGAAACTGCATTATGTTTACATCATCAGACATTGACCAACTAACCGCTCATGGTATTGGCGTTGAAAAAGCCGAGAAACAACTTCAGATGTTTCAGACGGGATTCCCAGAGTTGCATATAGAGGCTCCTGCTTCAGTAGGAAATGGTATATTGTGTCCGTCAGAAGAGGAAGTAGAACAGTATGTGAAAGTCTGGCAAACTTATTTGGACGAGGGGCATAGAATACTGAAGTTCGTTCCTGCGAGTGGTGCTGCCAGTCGAATGTTCAAGGACTTATTCGCATATATGGATAATAGGGAAGAGACTCCATATATCCGACAGTTTCTCACACATAAGGAGGACTTTGCTTTTGGTGCTCAGTTGAAAGGTTATGATACCCAAGATGCTGTGCACCATCTGCTGATAGACATGAACTATGGACATCTACCTAAGGGCTTATTACTATTCCATTCGTATGCCGACGGTGCGCGTACTCCGGTATTAGAACATATGGTTGAAGGTGCGCTATATGCTTCGTCGCATGGGGAAGTGAACATACACTTTACTGTAAGCCACGAGCACATGCAACTCTTTCGTGAGCATATAGAGAGTCATATAGCCGAATATGAAAAGCGTTTTGGTGTTAAATATAACATATCTTTTTCTGAGCAGAAGATGTCAACGGATACTCTTGCCGCTAATCCTGATGGTACTCCCTTCCGTACGGATGATGGACATATCCTATTCAGACCTGGCGGGCATGGTGCATTGATAGAGAACCTCAACGAACAACAAGCGGATGTGGTATTCATCAAGAATATAGACAACGTGGTGCCAGACAGGCTCAAAAGCGATACGGTGCGATATAAGCAACTGTTGGCCGGCATCTTGGTATCGGAACAGAAACGAATCTTTACACGCTTAAAGGAGCCAGGTTTGTCCAATGAGGAACGAGATAAACTCAATCGCCCATTGCGTGTATGCGGCGTTGTAAGAAACACCGGAGAACCCGGTGGAGGGCCGTTTCTTGTACGAGAGACTGACGGTACGCTGAGTTGCCAGATATTGGAGTCCAGTCAGATAACCGATAGGACATTGATGGAGAAGGCTACGCACTTTAACCCGGTTGATTTAGTTTGCGCTATACGTGATGTGAACGGTAAGCCGTTCAACCTGCCTCACTTTGTGGACGAGAATACAGGTTTCATCTCGCACAAATCAAAAGATGGTAAAGAACTATTGGCATTAGAGTTACCAGGACTGTGGAATGGAGCGATGAGCAGGTGGAACACACTATTTGTTGAGGTTCCTATATCCACTTTCAACCCAGTGAAGACTGTTAATGATCTGCTGCGTCCTGAGCATCAAGCTTGATCAGAATGGTGATATAGTTGTATTGAAGAGTTTTTGCGTATGCGAGCATTTTTCTTTGATATGGACGGTGTCCTGTTCAACTCTATGCCTTTTCATGCTATAGCATGGGAGCGAGTGATGGCCAAATACGGATTGCCTTTCTCAGCACGTGATTGTTACTTGAATGAAGGACGAACCGGAGAGTCTATTATCCATGAGGCTATTTTGGAAAAAGAACATAGAGAAGCCTCATCGGAAGAGATAACTGCTATTTATCAGGAGAAGTCAGCGTTATTTCACACGTTGGGAGATGCAAAACCGATAGAGGGAGTGTATGATGTGCTACGATACATCCAATCACGTGATTGTCAGATATGGATAGTAACCGGCAGTGCACAGCAGAGTCTGTTTGACAAGTTAGATTTGTGCTTTCCCGGGATCTTTACACATGAACGTATGATAACAGCATTAGACGTACAACATGGTAAGCCTTCTCCAGAACCATACCTAAAGGCTTGGGAGCGTAGTGGACTTCCCAAGGAGCAGTGTGCAGTGATAGAAAACGCTCCGATGGGTGTGGAGTCCGGTAAAGCAGCAGGGTTGAAAGTGTATGCAGTGAATACGGGGGTCTTGTCTCCGGAGGACTTATGGAAAGCAAAAGCAGACAAAGTCTTTGGTAATATGGCGGAGTTGCTACAGTACATAAAATACTCTGTTCTACCACTATAGTGTGCATGTGCTTGGCACACTTATTGTGTACAAAAGAACGCGATGAAAGAAAACAATACTACAGATATCTCTGTCTCACGTCTTCGCCCTGACGTCAAGGTCGTTGTCATAGACTTGGATGGTACGCTATACGACAAGCATGGATTAGCACGTCGCCTTGTATGGGGGGACTTATTAGAGTTATCATTCCTCGTGCGTGAACGGCGTGTGCGTAAAGAGATGCGTGGGCAATGGTACGGCAACAGTGAGTTATTTGACAAGACGTTTTTTGCGAACATGGTCAAAGGGCGCCCATGCACTTCCAGTTTTATGCGGTGGTGGTATCATACATGCTATATGCCAATGATGGTACGAATCATCAGGAAGCATTATCACCCTCGTGGTTGGGTGATCGATTTTGTCAGTGCATGTCGCCAAATGGGCGTGGGGGTGGTAGTGCTATCTGACTATAGTCATGCAGAAGAGAAACTTCAGGCTTTAGGGTTGGATATGCAACTATTCGATTGGGTAATCAGTGCTCCTGAGTTAGGTGGTCTAAAGCCAGCTAAAGAGTTGATGGTGGCGGTTGCAGAAAAGATGGGTGTTGCGCTCAATCAATGTGTGGTAATAGGAGATAGAGAAGATACTGATGGTGCTATGGCACGCGCAGTAGGAGCAGAGTTTTGGTTAGTGAAGTAGCATTTATTTTTTGTGTATTATTTTGTGTATATCCTACAAAAGCCGTACTTTTGCAACATCTTAAATAAAATACTATGACTCGAGATTTAGAGATTTTTGACATTATCCGCCGAGAGCGTGAGCGTCAGACTAAAGGCATTGAACTGATTGCCAGTGAAAACTTTGTGAGCGACCAGGTGATGGAAGCCATGGGTAGTGTACTTACCAATAAATATGCGGAGGGTTATCCTGGCAAGCGTTATTATGGTGGTTGTGAGGTGGTTGACATGAGTGAGAACATAGCACGTGACAGGCTACGCCGTTTGTTTGGTGCGGAGTATGTGAATGTGCAACCTCATTCAGGAGCACAAGCCAACATGGCTGTGTTTATGGCATGTCTGCAGGCTGGAGATACCTTTTTGGGGTTAAACCTGAGTCATGGTGGACATCTCAGTCATGGTTCGCCAGTGAACTTCTCCGGAATTATGTTCCATGCATTAGAGTATAATGTGCGTGAGGATACCGGGCGTGTGGACTATGATCAGTTGGAGCAGGTAGCCCGTGAGAAAAAACCCAAGTTGATAATTGCAGGTGCGAGTGCATATAGTCGTGAGTGGGACTATGCCCGTATTCGAAGAGTGGCTGATGAGACAGGTGCTATATTTATGGTTGACATGGCTCATCCTGCAGGTCTTATTGCAGCCGGGTTGTTGGATAATCCCGTGAAGTATGCACATATAGTAACTTCCACTACACACAAGACGCTGCGTGGTCCTCGTGGTGGTGTGATATTGATAGGTAAAGACTTTCCAAACCCTTGGGGGAAGACTACTCCCAAGGGAGAAGTGAAGATGATGTCTGCTTTGATTGATTCAGCGGTGTTCCCCGGTGTACAAGGAGGTCCTTTAGAGCATGTGATAGCAGCGAAGGCTGTGGCTTTCGGAGAGGCATTAGATCCGTCGTTCAAAGTTTATCAGGCTCAGGTAAAGAAGAATGCTGCTGTCATGGCTGAAGCGTTCATACAAAGAGGATACAAGATTATCTCCGGAGGTACCGATAATCACTCTATGTTAGTTGATTTACGTACCAAATACCCAGAATTGACGGGTAAAGTAGCAGAGAAGGCTTTGGTTGCTGCGGACATAACGACCAACAAGAACATGGTACCTTTTGATTCCCGTTCTGCTTTTCAGACCAGTGGTTTGCGCTTTGGAACGCCTGCTATCACGACACGGGGACTGAAAGAGGATAAGATGGCTTGGATAGTAGAGTTGATAGATACTGTGCTACAGGATCCGGAGTCCGAAGCTAACATAGCCAAGGTCCGTGAGGCTGTGAACAAAGAGATGGTGCAGTATCCGTTGTTTGGATGGTAAATCTATTAGGATATACATTAGAGGAATTGCAAGCGGTAGCTCAGAGTGTTGGGCTACCGCGTTTTGCTGGCAAACAGATAGCGGAATGGCTATATGTACGTCGCGCCACCACGTTCGATGAGATGACGAATATCTCGTTACGTGGTCGTGAGGCACTGAAGTCCCAATATACCATAGGACGGCATCAGCCAATAGCCGAGGCAGTGTCGGTGGATGGAACAAAGAAGTACTTGTTTCGAGTGGGGGAGCAGTATGTGGAGGCTGTATATATACCCGATGATGAAAGAGCCACCCTTTGTGTGAGTACACAAGCGGGTTGTAAGATGGGTTGCAGGTTCTGTATGACAGGTACATTAGGTTTTCATGGTCATCTATCTGCAGGGGATATATTGAATCAGATATTTTCTATTCCGGATTCACATTCTCTTACCAATCTCGTTTATATGGGTGAAGGTGAGCCTATGGACAACTTGGACAACGTCTTACGTTCGCTCCAGGTGATGACATCGTCATGGGGGTGTAATTGGTCTGCGAGGCGTATCACCGTGTCATCTGTCGGCGTTATCCCTGCACTAAAACGATATATAGAGGAGAGTGATTGTCATTTGGCTATATCGCTACACAATCCCTTTGGTGTAGAGAGACAGATGGTGATGCCTATAGAGAAAGCGTATCATTTGTCCGATGTGGTGGTGTTGTTGAAACAGTATGACTGGCAACATCAACGCCGAGTCAGTTTCGAATATATCTGCTGGAGCGGGGTTAACGATACTCCCAAGCATGCGAATGAGTTATTGCGACTGCTTCGTGGTTTAGACTGCAGGGTGAACTTGATACGTTTTCATGCCGGTGCAGATGACACGTTTCCTGCTACTGATGAAGAGCATATGCAATGGTTAAGGGATTATCTGACGGCACACGGTCTAACCACAACTATCCGCCGCAGTCGTGGAGAGGATATCTTAGCTGCATGTGGAATGTTAGTCAATGCGTTGAAAAAGTAACGCTTGGTCAGTCCCCAAATAGTACCTTTTACTTGTTTAGAATGTTAACATCCATACGTGGGTATGCAAACGTAAACCCATGTTGCGGCAGCTCGGTATAGAAACGTGCGTTCATATCGTAGAAAATGTCCCAATAGTCTGCTGTTTTTACCCATGCCCGGATGGTGAAGGTTATACTATCGTTGTTGAGCGTAGCCAGTGCAATAAACGGATCAGGTATATCTATTCCCGCAGTATTAACGGCAGAGCGTGATTTATTAGCAGGTCGTTTGTCTGTAGAGGTGAGGACACGTTTGTCGGAGAGTAGGATGGCGCGTATGGCATCACTGCAGAGGTCTATATCTGTTCCATAGGATACGCGGATAGTCCATTCCACTCGTCGCAATGCTTGTGCCGATACGTTCTCTATTGTGCCATTGGCTAATGCACCATTGGGGAGTACAACAACCCGGTTGTCTGTTGTCAGAATCTTGGTGGCGATGATAGATACATCCATCACTGTACCTGTCTGGCCTTGCGCTGAGATGAAATCTCCTGCTTTGAAAGGACGGAATACTAACAGGATAATTCCTCCTGCGAAGTTCTGTACAGTCCCTGACAGTGCCATACCAATTGCCATACCACCTGCGGCCATAAGTGCTGCGAAGGATGTCGTATCAACCCCCAGAGTGCCGATAGTCGCAATAACAAGCAGGACGGTAAGTGTGATGCTGACAAACGAAGAGATGAACGAAGCCAGTGTGCGTTCTGTTTTTCGTTTCTCAAACAGACGTATGAGTAGTCGTTTGATACGTTTGATAACCCATGCGCCTATCAGATATATAATCAGTGCGGCTAACACTTTCATTCCGAAGTGCAGGATACTATCCAAGACTCCTTGCCAGAACGTTTGCGGATCGCTCTGTGCCTGTTGAATAATAGTCTCTGTGACTTGCTTGATTGAGTCAGTAGAGAGAACTTTGTAATTGCTCAGTTGTTCAAGTGTCGTAGCGTCTTGTCCCATAGTAGTAAAAAATCAACGCAGTCTATCGGCAGCCCGTACGAGAGCCTCATCTTTGAGGATACGTCGTGTTGCCATAAGAGAGAGTATAAGGTTAATCAGCGGTATGGCTGCCCAGATGTTAATATACCAGTCAGCATCTTTGAGTATAATGCCACCCACAGGCTCATGTCCCTTAACAATATAGGTTATATAAAGTGCGAGAATAGCATAATAGCCGATACATAATACGACATTGACTATATTGATACGCGCTTGTAGGAGACGGTGTTTGTATAGAAATATATCGATTAGTGCCACGAGGGGTATCGCTATAGAGATGATGGCCAATGAATACTTGTGGAAAGTGTTGAGTGTTATGTACTCTGTGCCATTCATTGGTAAGAACTGTACAGGAGGAAAACAACATAAGAGTATGCCGAGTATCACTATAACCAAAAGATAGATAGTCTGAATACGCTGTATCATAGGTGTATTGTTATTTGATTGTTATTGACTGTGGAGCATAGGTAGCGAAACACCCTAACCCTCCATTGACATTTGTGTATATCTGTACTTTTTCTTGATCTCCAAGATATGTTATTTCTTCGATTATATCTTCGATATAGTTCCCTGTATAACCATCGTCTTCATCTCTGTTATAGGATTCGCCTGTAGGCAGTTTGATACCCAAATATGCATCAGCATAGACTGATGTCATATAGAGTCTATAGTCGCTTGAGAAGACATCTATGCTTATGGAAAGGTGTTGTAGTTGCAGACTATCACGTTGTATGACATTGGATGGCATGTACTGGTCTGCAAACAGATGTATCTGTTTTGGCTGTTGTAGTTCCGTAGCATAGAAATAAATGTATTTAGGTGCATTAGCACCGTAGTATTTCGTGCCATAAGCAGAATAATTGACCGGTAAGTTCCATACATCGCCTTTAGAGTAGATGAAAGTGAGTGGCACCGTGTCCAATACGGTGATTGTATCGTAAACAAGGCGTGTATAATAACGGTTGTACTTTTCATTGTAGTATTCTTCCGTGTGTGACTCCTGTTTGGTTGTTAGACAAGTGAAAGAGCCATCGATGATACGGATGCCGATAATACTGTTCATATCTCCGGTGTACGCATCGAGGTCCAATGCAAACTGCACCCAACCATTTGGTGTTATCTCAGGATAGATATCTGTTGTGTGTACGGCATTGACCTTTACGGTGTGTGGTACTACTTGTGTGGATGATGCTGTTCCGTAGTCAGGGTGGTGGGCTTTCATCTCTACACGATCACCAGGTAATAGTATTTTGGTTGCGCCATAGAGTCTTGTTTGACTATCATAGGTCGTAGTGAACCATTCTCCATCGTTGATACGCATTTGTACTTGTGCGTCAGGCAAATACATCTTCTTTTGTCTTGTATGAGGGTATCTCTCATAAACGGTATCACCATTATTATCAATATAGTACTCTCTTATTGTGTCTTTCTCTGTGTAACCGATAGTGGAAGTCGTTGCGTTGACGTAGCATGCCACAGGTTGTCCTGCAGCGATGTTGGCAGATACAACCAATTGCATCTTATCGTTGGAGTTATCATATTCTATCTCATTCTCACAAGAGATGAAGCATACCACAAATACGAGTGCCCCCAAGACACGTGTCGCCGTCCATATACGTAAAATGGAGTGGAGTGGCTTATTGGAGAGATAACTATGTATCCAATCTAACAGAAACTTTCTCATAGCGGTTAAAATTGAAATTGGTAACTGATACTGGGTAGTATAGGGAATATGGATAACTGATACAGTTTACCACTCTCCGTTGTGTATATCAAGTATGGGTTCATGTTGTTATACACATTGAATACGCCAATATTTACAATGTGTTCTGCGTTTTTGAGCCATCCGTTCTTGGATAGAGAAATGTCAGATGAGCGTTTGTGCGGTATATGGAAGTTAATACCCAAGTCTAAACGATGGTAGTCTGGCATTTTGAAGTTGTTCCGTTCAGGCTCATACTCAATGTATTTGTCCAGTATGGGGTCATAGTAGGTCTGTGTGCTTAGTGTAGCACGGTTACCTGTGCCGTAGATAAAGGTGGCGGCAAGGTCTATCTTCTTGTTGATAGCATATTGCAGTGTGATGGATAGATCATGTTCGCGGTCATATTTAGCGTGGAAAGGTTTGCCAAAGTTTATCTCCTCGAACTGTCGCATAGTCCTGCTCCAAGTGTAACCAATCCAACCTGTGACAGGTCCTACGGTACGTTGTAGCAGCACCTCTACTCCGTAACTCCAGCCATTGCCGAGTGTCACCTGCTCATCCCAGTTGGCGGCACTACCCATGAATGATGCTCCCTCTTTATATTCCATCAGGTTCTTGGAGTATTTGTAGTAGCCCTCGATGGATATCTCAAGTTGGTTAAGCAGGTTATAACTCAGTCCTGCCGCCACTTGCATAGAGCGCATGGGAGGTATGTCTTTCGTGATAGGCACCCACAGGTCAGTGGGTAATGATATGGACGTGTTGGACAACAGGTGTACGTATTGTGACACGTAGGAGTATGATGCTTTGAAAGCGAGGTCTTTGTATATGAGTGCGCGCAATCCGACACGTGGTTCGATGGAAGGGTACACCTTGCCATTGATAGCATAGAGTGTCCCTCTCAGTCCGAGATTCAGTTTGAGCCATTGCCATGGTGAGTAAGTGTCTTCAAAATAGATGCCGGCCTCATGACCATGTAGTGCCCGTTCTCCCAATGTGGTGTCCATAGATAATCCAAATGCAGTATCTATTCCTGTTTGCAGGATAACCAGATTGCTGACAGACGGTTGGAAATTATGGTATGTATAGTTGGCTCCAAACTTGATGTCGTGTTTTGTGGATGGGGCGTAGTCGAACTGTGTTTGTAGTGTGGCATCATGTATGTTGGATGCGTAAGTCATTGACTGTTTGAAATTATACTCTGTGGATTCTATGTTCAGTTTCTGCCCCAACTTGTATTGATAGCGTGTATATGACAATTGCAAGTTACTATAGAGCCGTGGTGTTATCCGGTGTTCCCAATTGATGGCAGATAGTATATTCCCCCACGTGAAGCGCAAAGAAGTGTTGTACTTCTCGTCGCTTTTTTCGTTTTCTTTAGCGCGTATATACATAACATCATCACCGATATAGAAAGACGCAGATAGTTTATCTTTATCGGAGAAGGTGTGTGATAGTTTGGCGTTCACGTCATAGAAATAATACCCACCCGTGAATGTCACATCGCTGTTAGCAGATGATATGATACCGAGTATAGGTGCCAGGAACAGGTCAAAATAGGTACGTCGTGCTGATATGTTAAAGGTAGTATTGGCGCGCGGTTGCAGTCCTTGTTTGAGTGAGTCGAGTTGTTGTTTGTTGAATATAGGTCCTTCGACGTTCATCTTAGCCGCGAGTAGTCCGACTGTCACTCCTCCATGCCAGAAAGCGGAGTTGCCGTCGTTCTGCCGCACATCGATGACGGACGACAGTCGTGAGCCGAATCGTGCGGGGAAGTTCCCTTTGTAGAGTGTCACGTTCTTGATGGCGTCGGCGTTGAACACGGAGAACATCCCCATGGCGTGGCTGACATTATATAGCGGTACGCCATCCAGCATGATGAGGTTCTCATCAGGACCGCCGCCACGCACATATATGCCGGCACTGCCTTCGGAACCGGACTGCACTCCCGGTAGCAGTTGTATGGCTTTCAGCACATCTACTTCTCCTCCTATGGCAGGGATATTCTTTATCTGGGCGATTGGTATGTCCACCGCCGACATCTGTGCGCTCTGTGGACTATTTATCGACTGTCGTCCGATGACGGTCACTTCCTCCAGTCGTGTAGAGGAGCGCAATGCGATATGACAGGTGGTATCGGAGGTCAGGGTGATAGGGTGGGTAGTGGCAGAGTGGTATCCGACATAACTGACTTGTAGTGTGTGGGTACCGGAGGGTAGTGTGAGTGTGTAAAATCCTGCGTTGTTAGTGGCTACGCCTTGTTTAGATATCGTGTCATAGACCGATGCACCGATGAGGCGTTCACCGGATTCGGTGTCGGTGATATATCCGCTGATGGTGTGTCGTTGTGCCATTATGGGCAGTGACAGCATCGTGAGGCATAGCATTATGTAGTGTAGCAGTCTCATTGAATGCGTGTTACTCTTCCGTTATGCAGCAGGTATTTCTCGCCGGTGGCAGGGCATACGGCAATGCTTTTCTCATCGAAATGCAGTTTCTCTCCATGGCGGCTGACCCAACCTATACGTCTTGCGGGGTTGCCCACCATGAGTGCATAGTCGGGTACGTCTTTTGTAACGACTGCCCCGGCACCGATGAGGCAGTAGGTGCCGAGTGTGTGTCCGCATACGATGGTGGCGTTAGCCCCCACTGAGCATCCGCGCTGTAGGACAGTAGGTTGGTATTCTGCTTTGCGAGAGACGGCTGCACGCGGGTTGACGACATTGGTGAAAACCATACTTGGACCAAGGAACACATCGTCTTCGCAGTGTACGCCTGTATAGACAGACACGTTGTTCTGTATCTTGCAGTTACGTCCCAGCACCACATCGGGTGAGATGACTACGTTCTGTCCGATGTTGCAGTCTTCGCCTATGACGCAACCTGACATAATATGCGAGAAGTGCCATATCTTTGTCCCACGTCCGATGGTACAGCCCTCATCTATATAGGAAGAGGGGTGAACATAGAACTCCCCCTCTGTCCTCCTCTCTAAGGGGGACGTTGTGTTGGGGGTATGGGGTTGATTTGTACTCATTATTTTGCGTTTATGGGTGGTGGATATGAGGCGTATAGCGGGTGCTTGCGGGGAGTGGGGAAGTCGGAAAGCCTATTTAGAAGAACACCTTGAACAGGTCGTTACCGTTGGCGAACAGCAGCAATGCGATTAACAGCCAGAAGCCGATGGTGTTGGCTATCTCGAGGAATCTGTCGCTTGGCTTGCGGCGTGTGATAATTTCCCAGAGAAGGAAGAGTATGTATCCTCCGTCGAGTGCAGGTATCGGCAGGAAGTTCATAAAGGCGAGTATAAGACTGAGAAATGCTGTCATGTGCCAAAAGGCATACCAGTTCCATGTGTTGGGGAACATGTTTCCTATAGCACCGAAGCCCCCGAGTGATTGTGCGCCTTCTTTGGTGAATACGAGTCTAAACTGTTTAACATACATGGCGAGCATCTCCCACCCGTATCGTACTCCTTCGGGTATGGCTTGCCAGAGGGTGTAGTCGGTATGTGTATAGTCATAGAAAGCGAGTAGCGAGCGTGAGTAAACACCTATCTTACACTGGTCGCCGATGAACAGGTTGGCGTGTTGTAGTTCTCCGTGGCGATAGTAGTCAATAATGACGCTATCACATGGGTGTTTGCGCAGTTCCTGTGTGACTTGTATATAGCATAATCCGTCATTATCATTGACCCCGATGATGCTATCGCCTGCGCATATCCCTCCATAATATGCGGCTCCTCCCGGGATGACGGAGTCCACCACAAAAGGCATATAGTATCCAATGAGCTGGTAGTATTGTTTCCGGTATGTCTGGTCTGCACGACTTTTTTCCCGTTCCTGTCTATCGAAATCATTTTGTACGGCAAGATACCGTGTGCCGAGGTCTTCTAACATGAGGAGTTGCAGTGTGTCTTGCCCGCGTAGTATGGTGACATCACGTTTCCCCTCGATAATCAGCATCTGTGTGACGTCGCCGAGTTCTTGAGGCACTTGTCCATTGATGGATAGTATCTTATCTTGTTGTTGAAATCCCTCTTCTTGTAGCAGTTCGGAGTAGTATAGTCCTGTTGTTATGTTGCTGAGAGGCATAGTGTCTTTTCCCCAGTGGAAGAGTACGAGTCCAAATATCAGCAGTGCAGCGATGAAGTTAACCAAGATACCACCGATAATGATACATAGTCTCTGCCATACGTTTTTGGAACGGAACTCCCATGGTTGTGGTTCGGATGGTAGGTCTGTTATGGATTTTGTCTCATCGACCATACCTGCGATAGAGCAGTATCCACCAAATGGTACCCATCCTATTCCCCATTCGGTATTATCCGGGTATCGTCTCCAGTCGTCTTCTGGGAGTTCGTTGAGTTCTTGTTGGTTCATGGGACGGAATAGTGGACGTCCTTTCTTGTCCAATTGCGGATTGCCAAAAGCGTCGCAGAGCGGAACGACTGCCGGTTCGACGTTTGCAGCAAAGAACTTCACCCGCCAGTGTCCATTGATTTTTTTCGCTCGTACGAGTGAGCGTTTAGGGTTGAAGAACATATAGAACTTCTCGACCCGTACGTGAAATAGTCGTGCGAAGGTGAAGTGTCCTAACTCGTGTATGACGACGAGGAAACTGAGTGCGAGTATTAATTGTAAGAACTGTATCATAGTCTGTTATTGTATTTGTTGTCGTGCTATATCCCGTGCTTGTGTGTCGGTTGCCATATAGTCTTCGTATGTTGGTTGTGTTATAAAAGTTGCTTTCTGCATGGTGGTATCAATGATGTCTGCCATCTGCAGAAATCCGCATTTACCTTGTCTGAATGCCAAGTTTGCCACTTCGTTTGCGGCATTGAGTACACATGGCATGTTACCTCCTTGTCGTGTGGCTTTGTACGCCAGTTGCAAGTTTGGGAAGCGTGTGGTGTCGGGTTGCTCGAAGGTGAGGTCGTGTACCTGCAGCAGGTCCAGCCGAGGTGTCTCGCTGTGCACGCGTTCGGGGTAGGTGAGTGCGTACTGTATAGGTAGCCGCATGTCCGGTATCCCCAGTTGTGCTTTGACGCTTCCGTCCCGGAACTGCACGGCAGAGTGGACAATGGACTGTGGGTGTACCAATACCTGAATATCCTCAACGGGTATGCCGAACAGCCATTTGGCTTCTATCACTTCGAAGCCTTTGTTCATCATGTTAGCGGAGTCGATGGTTATCTTCGCTCCCATATCCCAGTTTGGGTGTTTGAGTGCTTGTTCTGCAGTCACGGATAACATCTGTTCGTGTGTATAGTTGCGGAAAGGCCCTCCACTTGCCGTGAGCAGTATTTTTTCGACGCTATTGACATCTTCCCCTACCAATGATTGGAATATGGCAGAGTGCTCGCTGTCCACGGGCAGGATAGGGGAGTGGTACTGTTGTGCGAGTGTGCATACCAGTTCTCCTGCCACGACCAGTGTCTCTTTGTTGGCAAGAGCAATCGTTTTACCTGCGCGGATAGCTGCGATAGTAGGTTTGAGCCCTGCATATCCCACCATGGCGGCGACGACGATGTCGATAGCAGGCATGGTGGTCATGTCGGCTATGGCGTCCGCACCTGCCCACACTTTGACAGGCAGGTCTGCGAGTGCCTCTTTGAGGGAATCGTATTTACTCTCGTCGGCGATACATACCACCTCGGGGTGGAACTCACGAGCCTGCTGTATGAGCATATCGATGCTGGTATTGGCGGATATGGCATACACCTCAAAGCGGTCCGGGTTGTTCCGCACCACGTCGAGGGTTTGTGTGCCGATACTACCCGTACTGCCTAATATAGCGATTTGTTTTTTTGTCAATGTCTTGTTCAGTTGTCGGTGTCAGAAGGCTATTACCTCTTCCGGGTTGATAGGTTTACCATTTTGCCATATCTCGAACCACAACGGCTCCTGTTCACTTGATAGTGCTATGCTCTCGCCTTGTTGTACGATGGCTCCTATTGGTTTAAGTACTTTGGCTATGTGTCGATAGACAGAGATGTATGTGTTGTGTTGTACGATGATGGTGTATGTGTTACCTATCTCGTAGGTGACGAATATGATCGTTCCCGGTAGTACAGCAGTGACATTCTCATGTTGTGGTGTTTGTATAGACACTCCGTATCTCTGTCTTTCGGCACTGAACGTAGTGAGTACGACACCATGTGCGGGTCTAAAGAAAGTCAGTGTCGGTGTAGCGGCTTGTATATCAAAGAGTTGTAGGTTGTCTTTCTCTTTTGCTTCGTACTGTGCCATAAACTCGGCTGTTGCTTCGTTTTTCGCTTCGAGCAGTTGTTCGCGCATGATAAGTTGCATGGAGTCGAGGCTCTGTACGGTGTCTGACTTTACTTCACCTGCAGTGATCTGTTTGATGACATCCAGGTACTGACGTTGTAGGTCGAGTGATGTCTGTATGGAATCTACCCGTGCCGATTCGGTGATGAGTTGTTGACGTATATTCTCGGAGTACCCAGGTAGGTAGTTGCGTATAGGTGTATAGAGTATGATGAGTGAGAACAGCACGAGTGTGAGGAGGAACATACCTGCGAGCAGTACAATGGCTCCCCATCCACTGAGGTGTATGAACCACTGTTCTGTCCATGTATCTTCATTCACCACACTGATACGATGCTTGTCTCTCAGCCGACGCCACCATGTGTCTTTTTTGAGTTCTGCCAATGTTATGGTCGTTTTTTATGAGAGGCGGTATGGAATACCGTCTCTGCAGGTGTTTATTTTATTGGATTATCGTGCAACCGGTGCATGGTTTGAGTTGCTTGAAGAAGTCGTTTCCCTTATCGTCCACCAAGATGAATGCAGGGAAGTTCTCTACCTCGATTTTCCAGATGGCTTCCATTCCCAACTCCGGATACTCTACGCACTCAATAGATTTGATATTCTCTTGTGCTAAGATAGCAGCAGGACCGCCAATAGAGCCGAGATAGA
>CAVKDW010000027.1:0-22619 GCA_963655075.1 Muribaculaceae bacterium
GAAAGATGAGATCTCCCAATTAAACATTACACATTAAAAATTACACATTCCCCCCAGCTGGGGTCGCAGGCGCCCCGCCTGTGGCAAGCGACTCCCATAGATAATGTTTGCATATTCAAACAAAAAGCACTACCTTTGCACGATATTACAAAAAACAGACATAAACAATGAACGATTTTCTTCAATTCGCCACAGCACAGGGACTCAACACCATGCACGTCGAGAACACAATGCAAGCATCGGCTAACTATATCAGCCCAACTATACTCGAGGAAAGGCAACTCAATGTCTCACAGATGGACGTCTTCTCAAGACTGATGATGGACCGTATCATCTTTCTCGGAACAGAGATAAACGACTATACGGCTAACGTCATACAAGCACAACTGCTCTATCTCAACTCTACAGACCCGGAGAAAGATATACATATCTACCTCAATACACCGGGCGGCTCGGTGTACGCAGGACTTGGTATATACGATACCATGCAGTTTGTGGACGCTAAGATAAATACTATATGTACAGGTATGGCGGCTTCAATGGGAGCCGTACTACTCGTCGCGGGAGAGAATGGCAGACGGGCGGCATTACCACATAGCCGTGTCATGATACATCAGCCACTGGGAGGAATACAAGGACAAGCATCCGATATAGAAATAACTGCACGGGAGATACTAAAACTCAAAGACGAACTGTACCAAATCATCTCTGAACACTCCAAACAACCTATAGACAAGATACGACAAGATGCCGATAGAGACTATTGGATGACAGCACAAGAAGCACTACAATACGGTATGATAGACAAGATATACGGACGAAAAGACAACAAGAAATAAACCATATCGCTACTCGTTATTCACAATGGCAAACAAACAAAAAAACAATCAGGTGTGTTCTTTTTGTGGCAGACCTATGCCACACATGTTCAGGGGCGAGAATGGGACATTCATATGCCACGAGTGTATAGAAGCAGGGCATAAGTTAATACTCGAGATAAACCACTATGATATGGCAAACAACTCAATAGCGGGACTCGAACTGTCATCACTACCCAAACCTGTACAGATAAAAGAGTTCCTCGACCAATATGTCATAGGGCAAGATGAAGCCAAGCGATACCTGTCTGTCGCTGTTTACAACCACTACAAACGGATATTACAACCACACGAGGAGAGTGGAGTGGAAATAGAAAAATCCAATATCATCTTAGTAGGCTCTACGGGTACAGGAAAGACTCTGCTCGCACGAACTATTGCCAAGATGCTCCAAGTACCATTCACCATCGTTGACGCGACCGTACTCACCGAAGCAGGATATGTCGGCGAAGATGTCGAGAGCATACTCTCGCGACTCTTGCAAGAGTCGGACTACAACCTCAAACAGGCTGAGAAAGGCATAGTCTTTATCGATGAGATAGACAAGATAGCACGCAAATCCGATAACCCCTCTATCACAAGGGATGTGTCGGGGGAGGGTGTACAACAGGCACTGCTCAAACTGCTCGAGGGGACAATCGTCAACGTACCGCCACAAGGGGGGAGAAAACACCCGGAACAAGAGTATATACATGTCAACACACAAAACATACTCTTTATCTGCGGAGGGGCTTTCGATGGCATAGAACGAAAAATAGCACAACGACTCAATACACAAGTCGTCGGGTTCGATACTGCACAGAAAACACAAAAGGTGGACAAAACAGACCTATTGCAGTATATCGCACCACAAGACCTGAAAGCCTTTGGACTGATACCGGAGATTATAGGACGTCTGCCCATTATCACGTACCTGAAACCGCTGGATAGAGTGGCACTTCGAAGTATCCTCACTGACCCTAAAAACGCCATCACCAAACAGTACCAGAAACTGCTAAGCATGGACGGGGTGCAACTCTCTTTCGAACCGGCAGCACTCGACTATATAGTAGACAAAGCTATCGAATATAAACTCGGAGCAAGAGGACTACGCTCACTCACCGAAACAATCATGATGGATATCATGTACGAACTGCCAAGCCGGGCACAGACTCACGAGTTCCATATCACACGGGAACTGGCAGAACAGAAACTGGCACATATCAATCCACTAACAATGGCATAACCCCTGTCCGCCTCGAACAGAGAAAAAGAGCCGATACACCAATCCTGCGCACATATACCTGGTATGTGTGTGGTGTGTTTGGTCAGAAATTAAGAGTTAGACTCTTCCCACAGATGCTTCATCCAATCTGCTAACTTCTGTTCTTGGGGACTACCCTGTGGTTGCCAGAAGTGTGTACCGGCAAGGTCATCAGGCAAAAACTGCTGCTTGACAAAATGGTTAGGGTAATCATGTGCATACTTATACCCCTCACCATAACCTAATTCTTCCATCAGTCGTGTAGGCGCGTTACGCAAGTGTAAAGGAACGGACAGGTTCCCTGTCTGCTCGACAGCTTGTATAGCCTTATCTATGGCTAAGTAAGCAGAGTTGGATTTCGGGGAGGTGGCTAAGTAAACCGTCGCCATTGCCAAAGGAATACGTCCTTCAGGCCATCCTATCTTGGTGAGCGTATCGAAACAAGCATTCGCAACAAGCATGGCATTGGGATTAGCAAGACCTATATCTTCACTGGCAGAGATGACAAGACGACGTGCGATGAACTTAGGATCTTCACCGGCAACCACCATTCGCGCAAGCCAGTAAAGAGCTGCATCCGGGTCGCTACCACGTATAGACTTGATAAAAGCAGAGACGATATCATAGTGCAACTCTCCGTCTTTGTCGTATGCAACAGGGTTCTGCTGCAAATACCGTGTCACACTGTCGTTGTCGATAGTGTGAATACCGGCATTGGTTAACAGTTCTATGATATTAAGTAACTTACGTGCATCTCCACCGGAATAACGGAGTAGGCTGTCTGTTTCCTGCACCTCTATATGGAGTGAGGCGATATAGTCGTCTTCTGTGATAGCACGATGCAGGAGTTCCAGCAGATCGGCCTTGTCAAGAGAATTGAGTATATATACTTGACAACGACTGAGCAACGGGGGGATAACTTCAAAAGAAGGGTTCTCTGTCGTTGCACCAATGAGGGTAATAGTACCTTCTTCAACGGCTCCAAGCAAACTGTCTTGTTGGGATTTGGAGAAACGATGTATCTCATCAATAAATAGAATAGGGGAGCGACGGTCTGTGGTGGCGGCAAAGATACCACTATTCATAGTGACTATACGCTTGGCTTTATCAATGACCTCTCGCACCTCTTTGACACCACTCGTCACTGCAGAGAGCGTATAAAAGGGACGCTCGAGTTGGTGGGCAATGATACGGGCTAACGTCGTCTTACCCACACCGGGAGGACCCCATAGAATGAAACTGCTGAGATTGCCGCTTTCAATCATCTGACGCAGTACCGCACCCTCGCCAACGAGGTGCTGCTGACCAATATACTGATCGAGAGTCTTAGGACGAAGCCGTTCTGCAAGGGGCAACATGATAATGTATTAGGATAATGAATAGTGCTGCAAAGTTACAACAATATCTCAACTTGTACAAATATGCACGATTCTATTGCTGAATGTATCTATGACCGCATCACAACATATTGCACACAAACGCTTGCACATCCACAAAAAATTATTACCTTTGCACCCAATTTGTAAGAAACACCACCCGCGAAGTTCGAACAAACAAGCATGAAAAAGAAACGTATTATCACAATATCAGTCGTCGCAGTATGTCTTCTCATCGCTGCTGCAGCGTGTATAGAGCAGTATTATCGCCTCGAAGTATGCAACTTCATTGCTCACGATGAGCAAGGACACGGCTACTATATCTATCCGAATACCTCCGCCGACTCCCTTTTGACGCTCCTTAAGAAGAACTATAACATAGGATCAGAAGCGTCTTTCCATATACATACCAAGCATTTCCACTTCCATCAACCCAAACCCGGCTACTACCATTTCCCGGCTCAGATAGGCGATAAACACCTTATCAGACGATTACAACTCGGAGAACAGACCCCCATACGCTTGACTTTTACCCACAATATCCGTACACGTGCACAACTGTCGGGGGGGCTGGCGCGACAACTGCTGCTGGACTCGGCTTCTATACAACAACGACTGGACTCTGTCGAGTATCTCCGCCGATACAACCTCAACCCCGAAACAGCAGTATGCTTATTCATACCCAATACCTATGAAGTGTATTGGACAATCACACCCGACCAACTCTTTGAACGTATGCACAAAGAGTACAAACATTTCTGGAACGAGACTCGACTGACCAAAGCACAAAAACTGGGACTCACACCCACACAGGTCATTACCATCGCATCAATCATTGAATCCGAAACGAACAAGGCTTTCGAATATCCTACCATCGCTTCCATATACATCAATCGCTTACGCAAAGGCATACCGCTACAAGCGTGTCCCACAGTCATCTTTGCAGTCGGTGACTTCTCTATGCACCGCGTCCTGAAACGACACCTGAAGATAGACTCGCCATATAACACATACAAGTATCCGGGATTGCCACCTGGACCTATCCGACTGGCACGCCCTACGGTGATAGATGCTGTCCTGGATGCCCCTCAAACCGATTACCTGTACATGTGCGCGAACCCCGATTTCTCGGGTACACACATCTTCTCATCATCCTATAGCAAACATGCTGCCACAGCGCGATGCTACCAACGGGAACTGAACAAACGCCATATCGTACAGTAAAAACAGATTAATACGCAACACACAACCTTAACTTAAGAAGACACCCCGATGAGATATTGTCACCCTTGCTGAAAATGGTGGTACGCACGTAAATAATGACGCAACTCGGAGAGTAACTGTTGTGACTCTTGCAGTATGTTCATGTATAACCAAGCCGTCTGTTGAGGTAAGGCAAGATCACTGCTACCACTCGCCATCGTCAGCCTGTCCAAATGTTTCTTCCTGAGCTCGGAGAGTTGAACCTTATAAAGATCAATATCGTCACTCAATACCTTAATATCCTCTTCGCTACCATTATACGTCTGCAATGCTTTCTCAAAGAAACCGACCGTCTGGTCTGCAACAATACTCAACTCTTCGACTATATCTTCAGGCAAAGGACTGAACCCGTTATCCAAATGCTCATAACACGGAACGGCTATACGACGCAGACCATACAACATCTGCTCACTCGCATTCGAACAGAGATGAAACCAGGTGTTCTTCTCCAACGCTAAGGTCGGATGGATACTACGCAAACCAACCAACTCCCTCGAACGCAACTTCCTCTTCCATAACTGTATATCCTTGAGTTGCTTGCAAGTGCGTTTCAACCCGTGCAGGTCTTCTGTACTTATCTCTTTGCAAGTCTCTGCGTACAATTTCCTTGTCTGACCCAATATATAAGCGGCACCCAACTGATGCAAGTGAAGTAGCACCGCCCATTTCCCATCTTCACCGGTCGTACGCAACAACTGTTGATAACAATCGTCCAACGCCGTCTGCTCCTCATCGGGCTTGCTCTCCTTATGCAGACCATGCCACAAGGCAAATATAACCAACGCCAACAAGATACATATCATCACTACACCGCCCCAATAACATAACAGACATACAACACCTGCGGCGACAAAAGCAATAGCAGCCGTCATGAACCAACCACCGATGACGGATAACACTCCGGTAATGCGATACACAGCCGACTCTCGCGTCCATGCCCTATCGGCTAACGACGTACCCATAGCCACGATAAAAGTGACATAGGTCGTTGACAAAGGTAATTTTAACGAAGTACCAATGATAATCAATAACCCGCCCAACACTAAGTTGACAGATGCACGAATCAAATCAAAAGCCGCACCATCTTCCAAAATAGCCTCCTTCGTATTGAAACGTGAATCAATCCACTTCACTACCGAAGAAGGCAACGCATGCTCAATAGCGGCTGTGAAATGTTGGGCACTGCGAACCATACTCTTGGCAACACGACTGCCACCAAACATCTCATCACCCTCTGCCTGACGACTGAGATTGACAGAGGTCTGCACCACGCGCTGCGCCTTGGAAGACTTGACAAGGGCAACAACCATTACCAAACCTGAGAGAAGCAAAAAGTATATCGGCGTAGTCGCGGGTGCATTCAACGACCCCATCATATAACTGCCGGGATCACTACCCATACCATAAGATGCATAATCAGTGTATGCCGACAAGGCAGCCAAAGGAACACCGACAAAGTTAACCAAGTCATTGCTCGCAAATGCCATCGCCAACGCAAAAGTACCAAACAAAACGATGATACGGAACACATTCACACGCAATAAATACAACAACTCCATCAAAACACAACTCACAACCACAATGCAACAAAGCACCAAGGCGGTGTGACCTTCTATCCAACTATTGATATATATAGGAACCAATGGACTCTTGGCAACAACCTTTATCAATACAAAATACAGGATAGCAGAGATACTCATACCACCAAATAACCCGATAAACCATTTTAAGCGAGGAGTATAATTGAACGTGAATAGCAGACGGGTCAACCATTGTACTACCATACCGACAACGAATGCGATACCTACCGATAGGAAGATACCTAATATAACCTCTAACGCCTTGCTCGTATTCAGCAAATCCGAGAAAGACAACATGCCTGTGGCATCGGATGCAATCTTTACACAGGACAAACAAAAAGTGCCACCCAACAACTCAAACACCAACGATACCGTCGTCGAAGTAGGCATACCCATCGAGTTGAACAGATCCAACAACAATACATCCGTCAACATCACCGACATAAATATACACATCAACTCCTTCATCGAGAACTCTTCCGGTTGGAAAATACCATGACGGGCAATGTCCATCATACCATTACTGATAGCCGCACCAATGAAAACACCCAAAGCGGCCACAATAATAATGGTCTTAAACTTGGCAGCCTTACTGCCTACTGCGGAGTTGAGAAAATTCACAGCATCATTACTGACACCTACCCACAAATCAACGATTGCCAACGAAAACAAGAAGACAATCACAATCAGATACATCGTATTCATACTTTTTACTTCTTTTGACGCCGCAAAAATAGACTCACATTGTTATGCACTTGTGTAGAAAATGTGAAGAAAATGTGAAGATGAACAAACACACTTGGCAGTCTCAGCAAAAAGCAGTAATTTTGCCTGCAAGATAATAAACAATATACCACTATGCAACGTATCCTCATAGTCGATGACGAGGACGATATATGTATGATATTGTCCTATAGTTTACAACAAGTAGGCTACGAAACATACACAGCACACTCCGCTGAAGAGGCTCTGCCTGTCATCGCAGAACAACAACCGAACCTCATCCTGCTCGATATCATGATGGACGGTATGTCTGGGGTGGAAATGCTGCAGTACATGCAAAAACAAGGTACATTGACAATGCCCGTCATCTTCCTGACTGCTCTCAACGACGAGAACAGTGTACTCAAAGGGTTTCAACTTGGCGCAGACGACTATATAGCCAAACCCTTTCACGTACAAGAAGTGCTGGCACGAGTGGCAGCAGTACTGAAAAGAACAACACAAACCAACACCACGGACACCAATAGTGAGATACTGACGTTTGAAGGGATACAGGTAAACCTGCGCGAACGTTCACTGTCTGTGGATGGACAACCGGTTCCTATGACACGCAAAGAACTGGAACTTCTGTGCTTCCTCATACGAAACAAAGGACAAGTACTATCCAGAGACCAACTACTTGCTACCGTGTGGGCAGACGGAGGCAGTTATGTACTCGAACGGACAATAGACGTGCATATCACACACCTCAGACGCAAACTGGGACGCTACGGATCGCATATCATCACCAAATCGGGATACGGATATATGTTACGCTGATACAACAATAAAAATGGAAACAATATATATATGGCTTATCATCTTTGGCGTATTAGTGCTGATACTAAGTATCGTACTATATCGTCAATGGGTACAACGTCGCCTGACACAAGTCCGCGAACAGCAACGACTGACCCTCACACAGAATATTTCGCACGAACTGAAAACACCCGTCGCGAGCATAAGAGGGGCACTCGAGACAATACTCATGCACCCGGAGATGCCTGAAGAACAACGACACCGGTTCATAGAAAGAGCATACCAACAAGCAGGACGACTGAGCAACCTCGTCGAAGATATATCCACGATCAATAAACTGGATACACAAGCACAACTCTATGACCGGTTAGAATTAGAGTTATACACCATCGTACAAAATGTAGTCGAAGATGTCGCCATACGAGCAGAACAACAAGGGATAACCATCTCCTACAATGTGCCACATCACCTTATCATATCAGGCAACTACACATTGCTGTACTCTATCTTTAGAAACATAGTGGACAACGCACTCACTTATGCAGGAAAAGGGACACATATATCTATTGAATGTACCAACCAGGACCTTGAACATATCTATTTCTCTATCAAAGATGATGGACCGGGAGTACCTCCGGAGTGCCTTACACACCTATTCGAACGCTTCTATCGGGTGGATAAAGGACGAAGCCGTAAATCAGGCGGTACCGGACTCGGGCTGTCGATAGTCAAACACGCAGTACAGTTCCATAATGGCAACATCACGGCACTCAACCGACCGGAAGGAGGACTCGAGTTCCGGTTTTCATTGGCACGAAGAGCGATACAGACACCTAACCACAAGAACAACTGACATGTATCCCTTTCTCACGCTCCAACTCCTTCAGCCAACTATAAACATCTGGAGTGACATCAATGCTTGGAGCCATAAACGAGATACGATATCTCCCTAATTCATCAAACACGACTAAATGTATAGGTATATTACCGGAGTGAGCATCGCAAATATCTGCCAAACTTTCTATAAAGTCGGGCTGAACCTGATCCAAAGGAACATCCAATTGAATATGATCGGTATGCGTTCCTCTTGCATCTGACAGCAACTCAACGGCCTGTACCGCAAACTCGTATTCTGCTTTATCTGCCGGCAGAGGTTTGAAGTACTTCATACCCTTCCCCCGCTGCTGTATCGTACAAGTGATGAGAACAGGCACATCTTTCTTCAATAAACTGGAGTATTGCTGGTAGTTGCTGCCAAACAACGAGAATGAGTAACTCGACGTGTAATCTTCCACTACATAACGCCCATAGGGATTACCTTTCTTCGATATCTTATCCTCTGCAGCAACCACAAGACCGCCTAACAACATCGGTCGGTCTTCGTGCTGAACAATCCATTCCATAGGAGATATAGGCTGCTCGCCTGTCCCGTCAGTCATCTCACCTATCTCTGCACCCCTGTCACTCATCTCCCCTTCCGCATCACTAACCTCTGACTCTTTCGCTTCACTGGCTTGCCTGCCTTCATAGGTGCGCCAACCCTCAAAACGAGACAACTCTGACGCGGTTATGTCACACAACTCATTGATCTCAAACTCCCATTCATCCAACGGATGAGCAGATAAGTAAATGCCTATCAACGACTTCTCCTTATTTAACTTCTCAATGACTGACCAACGCTCCACCTGAGGAATATCCGGATGCTTAATCTCTACACTTAAACCACTGTCACCAAACAACGAGTTACTCTGTTGAACCTTGTCTTGCTGATAGCGGTTACCATAACGCACAAGACTTTCTAATACACTCTCTCCGCGTACATTCGTACCAAACAACTGCTCACGGTAGATCGCTGTAAAACAATCAAACGCCCCGGCGATAGCCAAACTCTCCAACGTCTTGCGGTTACATGCCGACAGATTAACACGCTCCACAAAGTCAAAGATATCACTATACTTGCCATGCTTATTACGCTCACTCACAATAGCCTCTACCGCTCCCTCTCCGACACCTTTGATACCACCCAAACCGAAACGGATATTACCACTCTTATTGACCGTAAAGTGCATCTCCGACTCATTGACATCGGGCTCCAAGACCTGGATACCAAGAGCCTTACACTCGTCCATGAGTTTGGTCACATCCTTGATGTCGTCCTTCGAGATAGTCAAGTTAGCAGCCATGAACTCTGCCGGATAATGCGCTTTGAGATAGGCTGTCTGATAGGCAACCCAAGAGTAACATGCCGCATGAGACTTGTTAAAAGCATACGAGGCAAACTTTTCCCAATCAGCCCAGATCTTACCCAACACCTTCTCGTCGTGACCATTGGCTTGCCCTCCTGCCATGAACTTCCCCTTCAACTCTTGCAGAGTAGCCATCTGCTTCTTGCCCATAGCCTTACGCAACTTATCACTCTCACCTCTCGTGAAGTTGGCCAACAGACGGGACAACAACATGACCTGCTCCTGATAGACCGTCACACCATAGGTGTCCTTCAGGTACTTCTCCATGATAGGTATATCGTAAGTCACAGGTTCTATACCGTGCTTGCGACGTATGAACTGCGGGATATAATCCATAGGTCCTGGACGATACAACGCATTCATCGCAATCAAGTCACCTATCACCGTCGGCTTCAACTCACGAAGATACTTACGCATACCCGCCGACTCAAACTGGAACACGGCTACGGTATGACCCTCTTGAAACAACCGATACGTCTCTGCATCATCCAAGGGGATATGGTCGATATCTACCTTCTCTCCACGAACTTTCTCAATGTTATTCAGACACTCCTTGATAATCGTCAGAGTGATCAAACCTAAAAAGTCCATCTTTATCAACCCGACACTCTCTACCACATGCCCGTCGTACTCCGTCACCAACACACGTTTCTTGCTTTCCCTGTCCTCTACACTCGATAACGGAGCAAACTTAGTCAAATCATCCGCACCGATAATCACACCACACGCATGAATACCCACCTGGCGGATAGTATCCTCCAACTGCATAGCATACTTGAGCATACTGCGTATCTCAGGCTCTCCGCCTTCGTATTCGTGTCGTAACGCATCAATATATTTGTAGCAGTTCTTCAGGTTAACCTTAGGAGACTTACCCTTCTCATCCTTGATATTGTCAGGAAAAGTCCTGTCAGGGATCAACGCTTTCAACTCATTCACTTTCTGTAAAGGCACCTGCTGCACACGTCCTACATCGGCCAATGCCGACTTGGTTGCCATCTTACCGTAAGTGATGATATGGGCCACATGCGTTTCCCCGTATTTCTTACTTACCCAATCTAATACCCTCGAACGACCGGCATCATCAAAATCAGTATCAATATCCGGCAACGAGATACGGTCAGGATTCAAGAAACGCTCGAACAGCAGATCATATTTCAACGGGTCTAAATCGGTGATGTGCAGACAATAGGCGACAACAGAACCCGCTGCACTACCACGACCGGGACCGACACTGACTCCTAACTCCTCACGGGCAGCACGGATAAAATCCATCACGATCAAGAAGTAACCGGGAAAACCCATCGTCTTCATCACGTGCAACTCAAATTTTATACGCTCAGACTGCTCCTCTGTCAGCACCTCACCATAACGCTTCTTGGCGCCCTCATAGGTTAAGTGTGCCAAATAATCGGCCTCTAACTTGATACGGAATAACTTGTCATATCCGCCTAATTTCTGTATCTTCTTCTCTGCATCGGCTTGACTCAGTACCACATTACCATGCTCATCACGAGTGAACTCATCAAACAACTCCTGCTCCGTTAACTTCTGGCGGTACGCCTCCTCTGTCCCAAAAGCCTCAGGGATAGGGAACTTGGGCATGATAGGTCCCGAATCAATATCATAGATATCTACCTTATCCACTATCTCCTGCGTGTTCTCTAAGGCTTCGGGTATATCCGAGAAAATAGACGCCATCTCCTCAGGTGTCTTCAACCACTCTTGCTTCGTATAGTGCATACGATCAATATCGTTGACAAAGTGGTTGGTGTTCAAGCATATCAACCTGTCATGTGCCTCAGCATTCTCCTCATCAACAAAGTGCGAATCGTTAGTACAGATCACTTTCACACCATGTTTCTTCGCTAACTCCACCAGCACAGGATTAACCTCCCTCTGCTTCTGATACACATCCTGATCCCCGCCGGGCTTATCCGTCTGATGACGTTGTATCTCTATGTAGTAATCCCCACCAAAAACAGATTTGAACCATTCAATAGCCTTCTCAGCACCGGCTATGTCCCCAGCCATGATTTTCTGAGGCAACTCACCGCCTAAACAAGCAGAACTGCAGATGATACCCTCGTGAAACTCCTGTAACAACTCCTTATCTATACGCGCAGTGTAGTTGAACGCATCAGACATGAAGCCTGCACTCACAATCTTGCATAGGTTGTGATAACCTGCCATGTTCTTGGCCAACAGGATAAGATGCCAACCTGAACGATCAATAGTGTATTGCTTACCCTCACCGTTCACCGCCGTCTCATTACTCATCAAGTGACGGCCACGCCGGGCACAATAAGCCTCAACACCAACGATAGGTTTAAAGGGAACAAACGTCTTGCCCTCCGACTCCGCTTTCTCCTTGTTCTTATTGTTGACCTTTTTGCAATAGTCCAAGAACTCTTTGATACCATACATGTTACCATGATCGGTCAACGCAACGGCTTGCATACCCGTGCGCAGACACTTATCAACAATGTCAGGAACCTTACTCATACCATCCAAGATAGAGTAATGAGAGTGAACGTGAAGATGTGTGAACTGCATAAGACAAAAAATTGTGTGCAAAGATACAAACATCCTACCACATATACAAGACCATGTTGCTCATAAAATGCCTGAGAAATCATAAAGGATTTAATAGACAATATCTTCACACAGATTTTTCTCGACTATATGGAATGACGCAAAATAAAAGACGAGTACTTCATCAGTACCCGTCTTGGATGATACTACGTATCTATTTTAGTATCAATGCAAAAACACTCTGTCTATTACACAGCGCATCAATGCACAGGACACACTGTTTAATCTAAATAATAACTGATAGTTGTCACAACACGTACGTGCTTAACCCAAGGCTGGTTTGCATCACTCTCTATAGAGAACTGACCCTGACTCGCATTACGTATGCTGCCTAAAGAACAACTGGCATCGTCCGCAAATTTTTGAGCAACAGCACGAGCATTCTTTGTGGCCTCCTCTATCATCTGAGGCTTCAGATCGTTCAACCCGTTATACTGATAATCCAATGACCAATCATTGGAATTCAAAATAATACCACTGTTGAGCAACTCACTCTGACAACCTTGACTGGCTATCACCAAATCAACTTTGTCCGTTGAGATAATAACAGAACTGCTCAACGTGTACTTGTACTCCGGACGAGTACCATAATAGTTGGCCCGATTATCCATGACCGTCGTGTTGCCCATCTGTATATCTGAGGCTGCAAAACCTTGCTGCGTCATAAACTTCGTCACAGTACCCTGTACCTCTGCTAAACGCCTGTATAAAGTGGGCAGATCATTGCCATCTATCGAGAAATTCAAAGGCCATACCACATAATCGGCCTTCACATCCTGTGTGGATAATCCCTTTACCGTCACGGCACGATCTTTTTGCGCTATACGATGGATACCTATCTCCACACATAATCCGCATAACATCATACCAAAAGCCAAAATAGAGGCTCCAATAATTGTTCTTTTCATAATGCTTTACATTTTATATAACTAACGGACGACACACAAAAAACATACCAAAAGTCGAAATACACTACAAATTTGCATATATACGAGTTTTATCGTACCTTTGCACCGGTTTTTGCGGTGTGCGTACACCATAACGATGACAATGAAGACAATAGCAACCCGATATATCCCTGCACTCCTCTCTAAACTGACATTATGCGCCATACTACTCGTACTGATGTCTTTTACGGTCGTCATCGATGCCGGACATGGAGGACACGATGCAGGAGCCATAGGACGAATGGGAATACAAGAGAAAGACCTTAACCTCGATGTCGCAACAAGGCTGTCTGCCGTGATACAAGACTCATTCCCCGAAGTAAAGGTTATCATGACACGAACAACAGATGTGTTCCTGCCCTTGCAAGCACGAGCCGACACAGTCAATAAGTACCACGCAGACCTGTTCATCTGTATCCATACCAACTCAGCAGAAAACAGAAAAGCATGCGGAGCGGAGACATTCATACTCGGTACAGAACGAATGGACGATAATCTCGATGTCGCTATGCGTGAGAACGCTGTCATGAAACTCGAAGAAGATCAAACAATATACCAAGGGTTTGACCCAAACTCTATCGAGAGTTATATCATCTTTGAACTGATGCAAAACCAGTATATGGACAAAAGCCTGCTCTTTGCCGAACTGGTACAACAACAGTTCGTGGGAACATTGCAACGTGCGGATAGAGGAGTACGACAGGCGGCATTCTGGGTACTTCTCAAGTCGGCATGTCCTAGCGTGCTCGTGGAAATGGGATTTTTAAGCAATGCAGAAGAAGAGAAATGGCTGGCGAGCGATGCCGGCAAAAACGATATAGTAAACGGCATATTCAAAGCCTTCGAAAAGTATTATAAGAAATGAAACATGCAAGAGAAATCAAAGTAGGTGTACTCGCTATCGTCTGCCTGGGTATCCTGTATTTTGGCTTTAACTTTCTGAAAGGAATAAACATATTCTCCCCTACACGCTTCTATATGGGGCAGTTCGAACAATTAAACGGATTGACGGAACAAGCACCGGTGTATATCAAGGGATATAAAGTGGGATTGGTAGAAGCTATCCGGTATGACTTTACACGACAACCGGCATTCACGGTAGCCGTCTCTATCGACAAAGGTATAAACCTACCGAAAGGTACCGAGATGGCACTCGTCCCCGACGGACTCATCTCCGGCATGGCGATAGAACTCAGATTGCCGCCACTGACATCCGCTAATACCACAACGGACAACTACCAACGTGGCGATACACTGCCTACAACCATTACCCCGGGACTACTCGATGGACTGCAACTCGGACTATTGGCGCATCTCGATAGCCTGATACAAGAGGCAAACGACCTTGTCACATCACTCAACAACGAGATGTCCGAAGGAAGCCTGCGTAACACTCTTGGGAACATTGAACGTATATCACGTGACCTAACGGTTAGCAGTAAGGATATACGAACACTCACACACAACCAACTGCCAAGCGTAGTAAACAAAGCAGATACCACCATATCAGACCTACAGACGATAGTGGCGCAGGTACGTGCGGCAGAGATACAGAAGACACTGCAAAAACTCGATACGACTATCCAAACCATCAACCAAGTGCTGTCTTCTGATACCGGCACACTGGGAGCCCTACTCAATGACAAAACGCTCTACGATAACCTCAACAACGCACTCGGAGACCTCGATAATGCAGTACTTAATGTGGATACTGTCGTCATGTCACTGAAGGCACATCCGCTCATTAAAAAGAGAATACCCAAACACTAATATTCTGAAAGTCTAATTTATCGAATACAAAAAAAAATCCTAACTTACTGTTATCAGTATGGTTAGGATTTGTTTGTGAAACACCATACTGTGGAACGTTAATACCTTCGGACTTTGAGTATCACATACTTAAGCGTTGATAAAGTGTATAACTGATTTAAAATCACTATAATACTCCTAACTGACTGAAATAGGACAGGATAGAACTAACCCAAAAAACAACACAAAAAACACATTTGGCAGATTGATTTTTAAGCTGTACCTTTGCAATCGCTTTCGCTAAAACATAGAGGTCAAAACGCTCCTCTGTGCGAAGGATTATCTCAATGACTAAGGATGTAAACATACTATGGGCAGAATGTCAGCAGATACTGCGAGACAACTTGTCGCAGAGTGCATTCCAGACATGGTTCGCACCTATCACTGCTTTACAGTGGGAGAACGATGTACTCGTGCTGCAGGTCAAGAGCCAGTTCATAGTGGATTATATCGAAGATAACTATCTCGACATACTTGCACGGGTATTGCGTAAGGTCTTTGGACAGAAGGTACAACTCGAATATCGAATATCTTTTGCAGGTAGTAGCATAGATGTACCAAGCGAGTCACTCAATAACGTACAACGGACACCAATAACGCAACGGACTGTCAACGAACCGTCCGAGACATGGGACAACCAACTCAATCCGCAATATACATTCGAGAACTTTGTGAAGGGGGAACCAAATAAACTGGCACGGGCAGCGGCTGTAGAAATAGCAAAGCAACCCGGCAAGACTATCTTCAATCCTCTGTTTCTGTTTGGCGGTAGTGGAGTGGGGAAAACGCACCTGGCAAACGCTATCGGTAACAAAGTGTGCGAACTGAATCCACAAGCGCGGGTGCTGTATGTGGCTGCCAACACGTTCAAACTGCAGTTCCAGGACGCAGTCAACCACAATCGTGTTCCTGACTTCCTGATGTTCTACCAGTCCGTCGATGTGCTGATAGTGGACGATATACAGTATTTCGCCGAACTCAAAGGGACACAAGACACGTTCTTCCAGATATTTAACTACCTGCAACAGAGTCATAAGCAACTCATCCTTACGTCCGATAGACCGCCACTCGAACTTCATGGCGTGCAGGAACGTCTGCTGTCTCGATTCAAATGGGGACTGTCTGCCGAGATAACACGACCCGACTACCAATTGCGCCGGGACATACTTCTATATAGGATGCATAAGGATGGCATCAAACTCAGTGATGAGATTGTGAATTATGTCGCTACCAACGTCACCGATAATATACGTGACCTCGAGGGAGTATTGGCCAGCCTGCTGGCATACTCAACACTCATGGATAATCCTATTGACCTCGCACTCGCTGAGAAAGTGGTAAGCAGACTCGTAGAACTGCATCCTAAGGCGTATGCCGCCTCCGATATTATGACCGCTGTCAGCAGACACCTCAATGTGTCGGAACAGACCATCACGGCGCGGACACGACAACGTGATGCAGTGAGAGCCAGAAATATCGTTATGTTCCTGCTAAAGAAATATACCGACAATTCTCTCGCAGAGATTGGTGCGTGTGTACGACGTGACCATGCTACCGTAGCACACTCGCTCAACACAATGGCTGACCTCATGAGTTACGATGCGGTCCTCAGACAAGATGTCGCCACTATCGAACGCCAGATAGCCCGATAATCCATTCCCTTTGTCTGTATTGTGCCATAGTTCAACTATATTACCTGTTCCTACCATTCTCAGCACTCCCCCACCTACAAGGTAAAGGAAATACCGCCAATCAACTCTCAACTAAAAAATCCCGCTCTCATACCTTATTCTGCATAAAAAATACAGAAGAGCGTTGTGTGTGTACGACAAAAGTTGTATCTTTGCAGGTTGGTTTGAACATGTAAGTGAATGTCTTATCGTAAGAAAGAAAGATAATCCGACAAACAAAAAGCAAAAGGGAAGAATAAAAGGGAAAAATCTAATTATTGTGATGAAACGAACGTTACTACTGACAATTTGTCTGATATTAACAGGTGGACTAATTATCGCCAACACGGTAACTGCACCGGCAGATATCCCAAACTACTACTCAAGTATTGATGGTACGTCGGGAAAAACACTCTATGATGCTATATCTGCTGTCACCAAACACGGGTACTCATCACTTAGTTATGATGGGCTATATACCGCCTATAAGTCAACCGACTCAAAGTCTGATGGAACTATTTGGGACATGTATAGCAATTGCGAGTTCTCAAATCCGGGCGATAAATGTGGAAGCTACAAAGTAGAATGCGACTGTTTCAACCGTGAGCACTCTATTCCACAGTCTTGGTGGGGTGGGGGGACATCGGGGATAGGATGCGATATCTTCCACGTGCTGCCTACCGATGGAAAAGTCAATGGTATGCGAAGTAATTATGCTTACGGAGAAGTCAATAATGCGTCTTATACCTCTAAAAACGGCTCTAAGTTAGGCTCTGCAAAAACGTTATCCGTATCAGGAAAGACGATTGTTGGGAATAGCGGTATCACCGCCACATTATCTGACAAAGTCTTTGAACCTATTGACGAATACAAAGGTGACTTCGCACGCGGATACATGGGAGCTCTCATCAAATGGGGTACTAATCTAAGTAAGTTTCCGCAAGACAATGGAACAAAGGTGTTCTCAGGCACCTACACCGCTGCAGGCTATTTCGGACTGACTAAGTACGGCGTAGCATTGCTACTCAAATGGCACCGACAAGACCCTGTCTCACAAAAGGAGATAGACCGAAACAACGGCATACAAAAGACACAAGGTAACCGTAACCCTTTCATCGACTACCCGTACTTAGCAGAGTTTATATGGGGTAGCCACGCAGGAGAAGAACTTAACCTGAACCAACTGCTCAACTCGTCAGATAGCCGCTTCATACCTGGAGAGAGTGACGGATACCTCGGAGAAATAGTAACTCCAACCATTTCCATCAGTACCTCTGAGATAGCCTTTGGAGGTGTCGCTCTTGGAGAAACAGCAACACAGACTCTCACCATCAAAGGTACCCTTCTCTCATCCGCTATATCGCTTTCGCTCACAGGGACAAATGCGAACCTGTTCACCGTAACTCCAACCACTATTGCTGCAGCCAACGCCAACACTACCAACACAATAACCGTAACGTATAAGCCGACAACCAAAGGTAACTTCTCGGCTACACTCCATATATCATCCGGCACACTATCGCAGGATATAGCCCTCAGCGGTTCATGCGAAGAGAGATGTACTGTCACGTGGATGGTAAATGAGAAAATCTACACCATCGGCAATCCAACTACAACAACCGTTGTTAATACTCGTGTCACCACACTACCGACTGCACCCGCTTCATGCAACAGCGAGAGCGAGCAGTTTGTGGGATGGACGGAAACGGCGATCAAGGTAGCACAAGATGAGGTGCCTGACGACCTGTTCTCTATAGAGGAAGAGGCACCAATAGTCACACAAAACACCACCTATCATGCTGTCTTTGCACACCTTGAACAATCCGGCACTGCAGCACAAACACTCTCATGGACACCCGAGGACAATACAGGATGGACAATGTCGGGACTATTGCTTAAAACAGACTATGAAGTTCTACTAAGCGGTGCATACGTCGAGTCACCGGAGATTACAATCAACGGATTAGACTCTGTCGAGGTGATGATGCGTACTTATGGTGGCACCTCTTATAAGACATTGATGATGTCATCCAATGGAAATGTAATAGGCACTATTGATGCAGCAAAGGGGAAAGAGATGACAAAATATCAGTGGATAAATACGAAAACTCTCACAGGACAAGGCTCGCTCAAGTTCTATAGCACTACAACTACTGCTGGTGCAGGACCCGGCATCCAAAGTATCACAATCTATGTACATGGGACAGCATACACCTATTCTCGCTATATAACCATCTGCGACTCAACGCCTACTGACATAGTAGATGACCCGTCAAAACCTATGGTCGCAGAAAAGATACTTTGCAATGGACAACTGCTAATCCGCTATGACGGAGTAGTATATAACATGTACGGACAAATAGTATCGTATGAATAATACAGAACTGACAGCGGCAATACGGCAACTCTGCGCCGAGAAGAACGCCATCATCATGGCACACTACTACCAGCGCCCGGAGATACAAGACGTGGCAGACTTTATCGGCGACTCCTTAGCACTCGCACAACAAGCCGCCAAGACCGATGCACCTATCATCGTGATGTGCGGCGTTCACTTCATGGCAGAGACAGCCAAGATACTCTGTCCTGACCGCAAAGTGCTGATACCGGAACCCAAAGCCGGCTGCTCACTGGCTGATAGTTGTCCGGCAGAGGCTCTGCGCGAATGGAAACAACAACACCCCAACCATCTGATAGTATCGTATGTCAACACCTCTGCCGAAGTCAAGGCACTGACAGATGTGGTGGTGACAAGTAGCAATGCCTTAAAGATAATAAACCAACTGCCTGAAGATAAACCTGTACTCTTTGCCCCTGACTACAACTTAGGCAACTATATCAACTCCCTCACAGGACGCGAGATGGAACTATGGAATGGCGCATGTCATGTCCACGCACGTTTCTCAGCAGAGGCATTGCTGCAACTCAAACAGCAGTACCCGCTAGCCAAGGTCTTGGCACACCCCGAATGCAAGCAACTTATCCTGCAACTGTCGGATATCGTCGGTTCCACGCAGGCACTGCTCAACTACACCCGTACGCACAAAAAAGAGAAACGTTTCATCATCGCCACCGAGAGTGGTATCCTACACGAGATGCAGAAGGCTTGCCCGGATATAGAATTCATACCTGTGCCACCGGAAGTGACGGAAGGGGTAGGGTGCAGTTGCAACGAGTGCGAATATATGCGCATGAACACACTCGAGAAAGTGTACCGGTGTTTACTCAATGAGAGCAACGAGGTGTTCGTCGCCCACAACATCGCACAACAAGCACTAATACCTATCCAACGCATGCTGGATATGAGCAGATAATGAACAAAAATATACATCCAATATAAATCAATTAAACATGGCAGAACAAAAATTGAATTTGTTGGCTGATTTCCCCGCCATCTCTACCAAGACTTGGAAAGAGAAAATCATCACCGACCTTAAAGGCGCCGACTTCGACAAGAAACTCGTATGGCGCACACCGGAAGGCTTCAACGTACAACCATTCTACCGACGTGAAGACCTGAAAGGGCTAAAGACAACCGTTTCCGCACCGGGACAGTTCCCATACGTGCGTGGGACAAAGACAAACAACGAATGGGCTATCCGTCAGAACATCTGCGCTTGCAAGAACGCACGCAAAGCCAACGCCAAAGCCCTCGAAGTACTTAACAAAGGCATCACCTCGCTCGGGTTCTGCCTCGATAAAGAGAAACTGAACTATCGCTTTATCAAGAACCTGCTCAACGACATCAAGGCGGATGCTATCAACATCAACTTCAGTATCTGCCCTTGCGCCGCACCTGAGTTGGCAAACATTCTCGTACGCTACTACGGACGCATGGGGTACGATGTGAAGCACATGCAAGGGTCAATAAATGTGGATCCTGTCAAGCAGATGCTCATCAAGGGTAAAATGCTCAGCCGTGAACAAGTGACAGAGAAAATCACCGCTACCGTGAAAGCGGCTAAGTCACTGCCTAACTACCGTGTGGTAGGCGTCAACTCGGTTGTCCTCAACAACTCCGGTGCATACTGCGCACAAGAGTTGGCGTATGCACTCGCATGGGGTGCCGACTATATGACCATGCTCACCGAGGCAGGAGTGCCTAACTACAAGGCAGCCAATGCTCTTCGTTTCAACATGGGTATCGGCGGCAACTACTTTATGGAGATCGCCAAGTTCCGTGCCGCACGTATGCTGTGGGCAAAGATAGTAGAGGCATACAAAGCACCTCTCTTCACTGCTGCACTCAAAGAAGCGGCAAAGATGAACGTATCGGCAGAAACCAGCCGTTTCAATATGACGGTCTTCGACGCTTATGTCAACCTGCTCCGCTCACAGACGGAGACGATGTCTGCGGCTATTGCCGGAGTGGACGAGATAGTGGTCACACCTTTCGATGTCACTTATGAGCAACCGACCGACTTTGCAGAGCGTATCGCACGCAACCAACAACTGCTACTCAAAGAGGAAGCCCATTTCGACAAAGTCGTCGACCCCGCCGCAGGCTCATTCTATCTGGAGAACCTCACACATGCCATCGCTACAGAGGCATGGAAACAGTTCCTCGCTATCCAAGAGCAGGGTGGTATGTACGAGATGGTGGCAGCAGGTAAGGTACAAGCCGCCATTCAAGAGAACCTGACCAAACGCCTCGCCGACGTGGCGAAACGCAAAGAGGTGCTGCTCGGATCGAACCAATATCCTAACTTCACCGAGAAAGCCGCAAAAAAAATCAAGAACACCGACTGCGGATGTGGTTGCTGCGCTACGCACGAGAGTCAGATACCCACACTGCCTATCGCACGTGCGGCAGAAGAGTTCGAGGCACTGCGTCTTCAGACAGAAGCATCGAAGAAACAACCTGTGGCATTCATGCTCACTATCGGAAACCTCGCTATGCGTATCGCACGTGCACAGTTCTCGTGCAATTTCCTCGCTTGCGCTGGATACAAGGTGATAGACAACAATGGTTTCAAGACAGTGAAAGAAGGTATCAAGGCTGCCCGCAAAGCCAAAGCAGACATCATCGTGCTCTGCTCAAGCGATGACGAGTACGCAACACTGGCACCGGAGGCATGGAAGATACTGAACGGAGCCAAGGAGATTTTCATCGTGGCGGGAGCACCTGCCTGCACTGAAGACCTGCAGAAACTCGGTATCAACAACTACATCAATGTACGTAGCAACGTCCTCGAGACACTCAAGTCACTAAACAAACAACTGCTTAAGTAGAGATTTATTATAAACGTAGAAATAAAAGAAAAAGTAAAGACTGATTATGTCCTACAATTTCCGGAATTTGGATATATGGATAGATGGCATAGAACTTGCCGATACGGTATATGCTATCACTTCCTTTTTCCCGATAGTGGAACGTCATGGACTTTCGTTTCAAATGCAAAGCGCAGCAGTTTCTGTACCTTCTAATATCGCAGAGGGGGCAGCCAAAGATAGCGACAAGGATTTTAATAGATTCTTGGGTATATCATTG
>CAVKDW010000028.1:0-21789 GCA_963655075.1 Muribaculaceae bacterium
ACTGTTGTTATCACTACAACAAAAAACTGTCTAACAACTTTACATTGTTAGACAGTCTCTATTCTTGCATACATATCATACGTCATCATACCCGATTCCAATAACACACCATACCACCATTCCCGCGACCATTACACCCCGCTGTACGCACACGAAATACAAAACCACAAACACTCCACTCTGTCAGTCTTCTTTGGCAGTCAACATAAAGTGCAGAACTTGAGCGGAAGATAAGCCGATCTTGAGCAGAAACAAAAACACTGTAAATCCTCAAATCATCCCCCTCGAAAATACATTATTTTGTCAAAATGGCAGTCATCTATGCCAAAATGGCACCAAAAAGCACAAAAATATAGGTGGCACATATATTGTATTTACTATAGCGAATGTGTTTCGCACAAGTAACCTAAGGTAGGCATTGACGAAGCACACTAAACTAAACTATAAAATTTATACGACTATGTTACCTACAATGAGAAAAAATGACCAAAATTGGTTACCATCTTTCTTCAACGATTTCTTCAGTGATGAATGGCCTATGCTACACACCATTGCAAATGCAACACCGGCTATCAATGTAAAAGAAGACGATAAAGCATACCATGTGGAGATTGCTGCTCCGGGTATGACTAAAGAAGACTTCAAGGTACACGTCAACGACCAAAACGAATTGGTGGTTTGCGTAGAGAAGAAAGAAGAGAAAAAAGAAGACGAAAAGAAGATCAAATTCCTACGTCATGAGTTTAACTACAGCCGCTTTGAGCAATCACTGTTGCTGCCCGACAATGTCAACAAAGACGCTATCGCAGCAAAAGTAGAGCACGGTGTTCTACATATCGAGCTGCCTAAACTTGACCCTGTAGTTCAAAAACAACCTATCCGAACGATTGACATACAATAATCACAAAACGGATAATATAACAAGAGACCGCCTGACAACCCATGTTAGACGGTCTCTTTTCGTTCAATTACACAGCCAATAGCAGTACATCCGACTATTTCATATATTCCTCCCACTTGGTATTGCGCATATCGCCACTCTTGAGAAACTCCTCATGCATTGCTAATGCACAACTCAACACATGCGGGGTATGTGCCGTCTTTGCCATAGATATGTACTCATTCAGCATAGGACGATATTGAGGATCTACACAATTGTCGATAATAACATGAGCACGTTGTATCGGACTCTTGCCACGCAAGTCTGCTATACCATGCTCCGTGATGATAACCTTCACACTATGCTCACTATGATCTAAGTGACTAACCATCGGAACAAAAGCAGAGATACAACCACCCTTGGCAGTGGATGGTGTAGTGTAGATGCTGATGTATGCATTACGCGTAAAATCACCCGAACCACCTATACCATTCATCATCTTCGTACCACAGACATGAGTGGAGTTGATATTACCATAGATATCCGCCTCCAAAGCCGTATTGATCGTTATTAGACCCAAACGACGAGCCACCTCGGGATTATTGCTTATCTCCTGAGGACGCAATACAATCTTATCACGGAAGAAATCCATATGGTCTATTATATCCTGCAACTTATCTGCACCTATGGTCAATGAGCAACCACTGGCAAATTTAACACGACCCTCCTTCATCAAACCTACGACAGAGTCCTGTATCACCTCTGTGTACATCTCAAAGGCAGGAATATGCTTGTTCTCACCCAATGCTCCCAATACAGCATTGGCAATATTGCCAACACCAGACTGGATAGGTAAGAAAGACGAAGGAATACGTCCCGCTTTCATCTCCGACTCCAAGAACAAAGCAACATTCGCTCCTATCTTGGACGTAGTCTCATCTAACGGAGAAAACTTATCTACCTCATTAGGACGATGAGTCTTGACAATAGCAACGATCTTACTTGGATCAACCTTAATATGATCTTTGCCTATACGATCCGATGGCTTATAGATAGGTATCTCTCTACGCATAGGAGGATCCAAGGGTTCGTATAGATCGTGCAAACCACGCATCGTAGCAGGCATTGCCTCATTCAACTCAACAATAATATTTGGAGCCAACTCACAGAACGTAAGCATATTGCCTACACCTGCCGTCGGAACAATAACACCCTCATCATCAACATAACATGCTTCCACTATAGCAAAATCAGGCTTGCGTAAAAAACCATAACGCAAATCTTGAGCCAACTCACTCAGGTGCATATCAAAATAATGCGCACCCTGTACATTCAACTCAGCACGCAAATCCTTATTACCCTGATAAGGCGTGCGGAAATCAATAGCGTGAGCACGAGCTAACGCACCGTCACAACTATCTCCCGTAGAAGCACCCGTGTACACGCCTATCTTGTAAGGTTTACCCTCGGCATGCAACAACTCCGCATGATGAGCTATAGCGGTGGGGACATCTTTTGGAGCACCGGCGGGCGTAAAACCACCCATTCCTACTGCAGCTCCATTAGGAATTAAAAGAGCAGCCTCTTCGGCTGACATAAATGGTAGTGCCATGAATATTATGAAGTTAAAAGTCGATTACTCTGTTCCAAAGAAAACTATATGCGTGATCCTTTACATAAGAGACCCACAAAAACGGCTGCAAAGGTACATATATTCTTTTGAATACACAACACTCGCATACACACTCTCATGAAACTGACGCCTATACGTAGGCTTTGTCACGCAAAAGAGAGACTGCCTAATTGCATAAGACAATCTCTCACGCTTTATCCCTATGCTATCACAGAGATTGCAATACCTTACATACCCACTGATAACAGCGTACTGTAGAAGAGATGCTCAATCGTTCCTGAGGTGAATGCACTCCATACATCTGAGGACCTACAGATACCATATCTAAGTACGGATACTTCTCTAAAAATAATCCACACTCCAAACCGGCATGGATAGCCAACACCTGTGGTTCGCTATGAAACAAATCAACGTATGCACGACGTGTCACTTCTACCAACGGGGAATGAGGGTTAGGATTCCAACCAGGATAACCGTCACCATGCGTCACCTCGTCGCAGGCAAGAGACAAAGCACATTCTACCATTTGCTTCAAATCATGCTTCTTACTCTCTACAGAAGAACGCTGACTGGTATTAATCTCTATGTACGCTCCCAACGTATCAGCACACATCTTAACACTGGCTAAATTGGTACTCGTCTCAACAAGACCTGGCATCGTCTTCGACATGGCCATCATACCGTGAGGACACGCATATAACGCCCGGATGAGACGGATAGACTTGTCTTGTGGAATAACCTCCAACGGCATATCCGTCGTTTCCAACGTCATACGAAGATCCTTCTCTACATCACCCAACTCACTCTCTATAGTCGCTACATAACAGTTGAACAAAATGCGAACTTCTTCCTTATATGACATCGGAACAACGATAACAGCCTCCGACTCACGAGCAATAGCATTACGAAGATTACCTCCATGAATACCGGCTAACTGCATATCCGTATGATTCATCACCTCGTATAAGAAACGAACCAATATCTTATTCGCATTACCACGACCCTTATTGATATCATCACCCGAATGACCACCCATCAAACCGCTTACAGCAATGCGTATCGCTATATTGCCTTGCGACTTGGCGGTGACTGGTACATAATGCATCTTCGCTAACGTATCTATACCTCCTGCACAACCTATAAACAACTGCCCATCATCCTCCGAGTCCAAGTTGATAAGTTGTCTCCCCTGCAAGCAACCATCTTTCAGCCGATTAGCACCGGTCAAACCTGTCTCCTCATCGACTGTAAACAGACATTCCAAAGCAGGATGTTGTAATCTCTCTGACGTGATAATAGCCAGAGCTATAGCCATACCTATACCATCATCTCCACCTAACGTAGTACCACGAGCTTTGATAAAATCATCCTCTATATACGTATCGATAGGGTCATTATCAAAATCATGCTGCGTATCGCTATTCTTCTCACACACCATATCCATATGAGCCTGCAGTATCACACCCGCCTTATCCTCATAACCTGGTGTAGCAGGTTTACGCATGATAACATTACCCGCCTCATCCATCTGATACGCTAAATGATGCTTCTCTGCAAAACCGATCAGCCACTTGCCAATCTTTTCCTCCTTCTTCGAAGGACGCGGCACTTGTGTAATCTCATGAAATATCGAGAATACCTCCTTGGGTTCTAATTCGCTAACTTTCATATTATTCATGGGTTATTTCAGATTGAATAGTACGTAGATAATTCTCAGGGAAAGGATAACGGTTAGGACCTACAGGCTGACCATAAGCATTACGCTTAAACTGACCATTCTCCTCCTTACGTTGTTGACCATCCAAATATTTGGTCAACAAGTATATACCCAAATCTCTCCATGCCTGAGTAGACTCTGTTGCCTGGGTGCAAGAATACTGTGTCAAGAACTCCTGAGCCTGTTTGTCATTCATCGTAGCAACTTTTGCATCCACAGCAGGTACTTGACTGTTAAACTTGCTCTCCCACGCTTGTTGAACAGTCTTGATATCGGGTATCATAGCCGAAGACTTCGTGTATGCCCAATTGGCAACCAAATTATATATCCACCAAGCCGAAGTAGGAGAATAGGTATATAAATCACCATTACCTTCCTTGAAACACTCTGGAACATCTTTGATACGACAATACATCGGAACGTAAAGATTAGTGGCAGCATCATCAACGCCAAACCAGAATATACCACCTGCTTTCGCACTCTCATAACCACGCATCTGGGCTACAAAAGACCAAGCAGTCTGTTGAGTGGCTGTCGGACGCTCATACCAATACTTCACAGAATCTAACTCAAAAGACAAACTGCCATAACGCAACTTACTGTTCCACGGACCGGCATCTGTACCTTGAGTAATATCCAACGGAGTACCCTCATACTGATCACGCATACAGTCTTTCAACTCCTGAACACTTACCTTATGATTAGGACGTATATACAACGGCATCGGAGTTCCTGCATCCTGACCATGAGTGGCAACAAAAGTCTTACCCGTAGCATAATCAAAATACTGCTCCATATCATCTGAGAAATGACGGAAAAAAGACCATACACGTGCCTCGCAGACAAATAAACCCGAGAAATCGAACGGATTATAAGCAGCAGCAAAATTAAAGTCCTTATCTTTCCCACTAAAGTAACCCTGCTGACGAGCAAACTTCACGACATCTTTGCTCCACATACAGTTCTCTTTGTCCTTAAAATTTATGGTCGTAGTACGACACTGATTAGCATGCGCTGAGATGCAGTCATCAGGAATACGGGTAGCAACCCATACCGCACCCTTCTTGCCGGGTCCCTTGCCTATCATGTCAAGAATCCATATCTCATCAGGATCACCTATCGAAAAAGACTCACCTGATGACGCATAGCCATATTGCTCCACCAACGAAGTCATGCAGGCAAGTGCCTCACGCGCGGTCTTACAACGCTCCAAAGCAATGTAAATAAGACTACCATAGTCTATACCCACACTGTCCTCTAACTCTGGACGACCACCCCAAGTGGTCTCACCAATAGTCAACTGATGCTCATTCATGTTACCTACCACAGAATACGTATGACTCACCTGTGGAATAGAACCAAGAGGACGACCCGTGTCCCAATCACGGACTTCACGCATAGAACCGGCAGTATAGTCCGCAGCAGGACTAAAACGCAAAAAACCATAAAACGAATAACTATCTGCTGCATAGGAAATCATGGTACTTCCATCAGCAGATGCTTCCTTTCCAACAAGGAAATTGGTGCAGGCTATTCCCGCTACCCAGGCACTACAAAGTGCAAATAGTAAGAATGTCTTTTTCATTGTTATTTAAGATTATAATATTCTCAATTACTTAATCGACATACGACCATCTACATGTGCTTCCACAATATGAACTTGCTGCACATAACGAATGTATAAATCACGTATCTTCTGTTCCGAACGCCATATGTCAACATAATCAGCCAAAGCATCCATATGATCATTACCTTGACTAAGATAATCACTGGTCGCAACAGTATAATAGGCTGTAGGAACTATCGCCTTACCTTCAAGCAGCACAGACTCCAACCGCCCTCCTTGCGAGACAAGACGCAGTCCTGCAACACCCTCACCCCCTGCCGAGACAAAACCTTCACACAAACGCAATATCTCAGCACCCGTCAGTGTCAATACCACCAACTCATTATCAAACGGCATCAACTCAAACACATCCTTGTACGTGACATCCCCGGCTGCCCACTCGCAACGCATACCGCCTATATTGACAACCGACATATCTACACGCCCTGAATAACTCTGGCGTGCCATACTCAACAATGCATCACAAGCCCAATTAAGCATACTACACTCAGGACGATGTACCAATAGGGGCTGTGGAGCATAACCAATAGGAATACGTAACTCTTCCTCTAATCGCGCTTTTACCGAAGACAGATGTGCGATATACCCTGTGTCTTGGATAACATCGAATGAACTATCTATCAATATACTTTCACCTGTACACGATATAGGACGAACCGCCTTATGACAACTAACACAAGAGAAAAGACATATGAACAGCCACAAGACAGATAAACAACAACTATACTTACTCTTCTTCATCGTAGGATAGATAAGGATTTTGAGCGCAAAGGTAATAAATAATCACTATATGCACAATACCAACACATAAGAACTCTAAAAGCCAAAAGAGAAAGCAACAGATGTAATAAAATTACGCCCTTGCAAATACAACGGACAGAAACGGTTGAGATAATGTGTAGCATCTCCTATATCCTCACTCGCAATAGCATCCGACTTAATATTATCAAACCCACGCGCATGGTTATACCCCATACTCAAAGTAAGATACATATTGGGATGCACTTCATACACTCCGTCAAAACGAACCTCGTCATTACGATAGATACAATGATCAAAAGGCTTCTGTGCTATCGTCTCACCAATACCACCTGTGCCACCACCTCCACGAAGATATGAATAAGAATTATATTTCATGTCATTGGTGTAACTGATACGCAACGACATACCCCGTATAGGTCGATAGGATAATTCCGCATAGATAGACTGTGCATTATCACCCATATAATGTCCCATGATATAACTATTGGACTCCCAAGTCAACACATCAACAGAATGTGTATAACATGCTATATAAGACCGCATAAACTCTGCCTTCAAACTGAGTCCGGAAAGAGGCCAGCCACTCCAATTAAAACCTACCATATAAGAAATAGGATTATTCTCCGGATCAGAACGCTTCAGACGGGAAAACTTAAACTCATCTAAATAAAACGAACCATATAATTGTAAATGCTCAATAGGCCTGACAGATAATGAAGCAAACACCTGAGAGTTCTGATTTTCTGTTCTCAAACCTTTGGTTAACAAGTGATCCAATGATTTGTAAAACGCTATAGGAATAAAATATGCCGCCTGGGGGCTACGCTCCGCATAGACTATCGAATTACCAAACGAAAACGACAACTGCCGTATAGGAGTAAATGTGAACATATTAGCGGCCATATATTTGCTCGCTGGACGGTAATGGCGAGCCGTACCGCCAATAGTCGTGTTCTCCGTATAATAATACGTAGAATCTAACACGTTCGATACTAACCAGGCATGAAAATAGTCAAATTGAAACCAACGGCACGGAGTGAGTTGCAGCGTCAACATAGGTACTGCCGGATTACGTCCTGACAAGATGTTTGACGCATGATACGTTTCACCCCAACGGATATTCTCACGTTGCAAACCAATACTACCCCACCACGCATATAGATTTATACCACCCCTCGAATCAGAGAAATCGCCTCCATAATTAGCCTCCTTATATTGAACACCGGGTATATTGTTCAAGGCAGGCTCAACCCGCGATGCTCCATAATGAATACGAGCACCATACATCCTGTCTGTCTCGGTAGGGAAGTATGTCTTACTCAACCAATTACCACTCCACGAATTATCACGCAGGCTCCCCCATATGCTCAAGTGGCGCGCAATATCCATCTGTAACTCTGCACCCCACCACCGCTGCAATAGTGCCCCCTTCTTGCTCACCATCACATCTGCACCTAAGATAGGACGGATACGCATCTTGAACATATTAGTCCGCATACGGTAACTGAACTGAGGATCCGCCAACGACAAGGAGAAAGTGGAATAATCACTGTACTGCACATAATTGTTCACCATCGTATCACGCTCCAAGGCAAACTCATTGAGATAAAAACGCAGGTCATCCTGCTGACGCCTACTCAATAAACTATCTGCCACTTGTGCTTGAACAAGCATCATAGCCACCTGAGAACGAGTATAAGGACGAACAGACGTCTGAACCGTTATCACACCATCCGTTATCAACTCATCCAAATAATCGTATATCTGAGTATAGGAAAGAGGAACCGGTATATTCTGCGCCGACAATGTAGTACAGAATAACAACGCAACCAAAAAAGTTCGTACTGTATGTTTCATATCAAGTCCTTAAAAAGTCATGTATCTATTACTCTGCCACTCACTTATCACCTACCATATTAGTGACTATAAACACGCTTAAACAGTATAGTATAACAGATACGCCAAAAATAAATAAAATCCGTAACAAATGTTCCGCGCTGCTCACACATAACCAAATAACGCATCTCTGAATCTTGTATCTCTTCTAACGTCTTGGGCATATCCGCATAAAAAGGAGGCAAAAGACCCGGCTTATGCTGTATACGCCTCGCCTGCAATTCCGGTCTATACAACGAGAAATACTGTCGTGAAATAGGTCGCACACCTACCAACTTCATCTCACCACGAAATAAATTGATAAGCATCGGCCACTCATCTATCCAATACTTGCGCATGAAATGCCCTAAAGTCGTAACACGTATGTCATGATTAAACTTCCCTCCGGCCTGCAACGAGTAACGATCATAAATATAAGCCTGCAAATACTCCGAATATGGATGCATCGTACGAAATTTATACACAGTGAAACTCTTGCCTCCCTTGCCCACCCTGTTTAGTTTGACCAACAGTCCATACAGACGCCTTTCCTCTATTTGAGGTCTAAACTTACGACGTGCAACAACATAGTTGAGGTCATCTACCTTCTGTTCTGCCACAATATCAAAACCACAATAACACAAACGACCTAACACCTCTGCCTTACTCAGAACACGATCCTTCCCCTCGGTAATATCAAAATACATACGAGATGTCATAAACATACGGGGCAGGACACGCTTGTACAGGCAAAAAGCAGTATAATATAACCAATTGATAACGGGCGGATAACGACGGAGTATATTACGTTTCGTCACCGACTGAGGCTCATAACAACACACCCATATACCATCGTCCGGCAATTTATCATTGACCGTCACAAACATCCTATTCAAACCACGTATCTGATTTAAGGGCATGAAATTAACGATAACATCATAACTGTAATTACGCAACTTCGATATATTATACAAATCCGCCGAACGCAACGTAAAAGTATTAGTACAATAAAGATGGATATAGCGACCTAAGAAAGTGAGAACCGTAGGCGAAGAAAACTCCAATATGTCATGACGTAACTCATCACGCTGCTCATCGGTGTACTCCTCCGGAACTTTCAACACACTCTGCTGAGCACGGTCAGGAGCAATGATAGGCTCTGCATCAGCATCTAATGCATAACGATAGGCATGCTTCAAAACTAAAAAAATGACTGACAAAATAAACATTATCAGCCATATAGTAAGAAGTACCCAAATAGAAAAGTTCTGACCGGCACGCACCCACATATACGCATACATTACCACAAAAACAAAGAAAGAAGATATACACAGTCTGCGTATATCTTTACCTATCTTCATGTAACGCACAGGTATATACCGATGGCACAAATAACTGGTGAATAACCAAACTCCGGCAAATAACAAAGCAAAAGTGTCATACTTCTGAAATGGCACCCGTGTACTCAAAGGGAACCACCAAAGAACGATCACCACACTAAGAACCAACGCAATAGCATCCGCTATGACGTATCTCCAAAATGGACGATATAGCAGACGATACTTCATGGCTATACACTACTCATCCACCGCAGCAGATGAGAAAATACTACTTGTTCTTCTTCGGTACGTAACGCTTATTCAAACCATTCACAATATCATTGGTGATATCATACTTGTCTGAGGCCATGAGAACATTATCCTTGGCGGTATTACTTAATATAATCTGATAACGACCATCAGCATTGTAAATCTCCAAATACGCAGTCAGTGTATCCGCCAATTGCTTGTTCAGTTTCTGATTCTCTAACATAATCTCATCTGTAAGTTTGGCCTCTAACTCCTGCAAGTCTTGTTGTTTCTTTATGAGTTTCTGCTGAGCGCTCTCCGCACGTTCACGACTCAAGAAAGCATTATTATCTAACTTATGCTGAAAATCTGCCATCTCTTGTTGCAAAGAACGCGCTTTCGTATTCAGCTTGAGACGCGCATCCTCCTGTTTCTGCATAAGACGCTCACTCGCATCTTGAGCAAAAGCATAGTTAGATAACAGACTATCTACATTGAGATAAGCAATAGGCAATACCTCCCCTTGACACAAGGTCTCTGCAGGCGCACCCAATTCTTCTGTAGGCTTGTTGTTGAAAAATAAAACAAATAGTGCCGCTACAGCTGCCACAAGAACAACATCAATAATAATCTGAATCTTATTCATATCTTTAGTTATTTAGTTTATATCTCTCCCTTATTGTGTTCTTGCACCCCGACGACTCTGTCAATATACTAAACAATACAACAATAAGGACATATCTATAATAATCACAAACCTGTTACATCGATCAAATCAACTCATGGATAATGAGTCCCGACCGTAACTTAGGCTCAAACCATGTGGCCTTAGGAGGCATAATATTACCGGTGTCTGCTATATTGATAATCTGCTGCATCGTAACGGGATATAATGCCAATGCCATCTGCATCTCTCCTGAATCAACACGACGTTTCAACTCACCCAAACCACGTATACCACCAACAAAATCAATACGTTTATCCGAACGCAGATCCTTTATACCCAACAACTTATCTAATATCAATGAGGACGAGATCGTAACATCCAGAACACCTATCGGATCCTGGTCATCATAACGCCCGGCACGAGTAGTCAACTTATACCAGTGCCCTGCTAAATATAATGAGAATATATGCAAAGACTCCGGACGATACTCCTCTGTACCCTTGTCCTCCACAATAAAATCAGCCTCCAATGCTTTCAAGAACTGCTCCGGAGTCATGCCGTTCAAATCACAAACCACACGATTATAATCCATCACGTACAACTGATTGTCAGGGAAACAAACCGCCAAGAAATAATTATACTCCTCTAACCCTGTATGATGCGGGTTCTGTAACTTCTTCTCATTACCCACCAACGCAGCCGCAGCAGAACGATGGTGACCATCAGCAATATACATGGCTGGTATCTGGGACATGATTTCCGTGATACGAGAAATCATATCATGATCCTTAATCACCCAAAAAGTATGACCAAAACCATCTAAATCCGAAACAAAATCATACTCAGGCTTACCACAAGTAACACTTGCTATGATAGCATCCAAATCATCACGATGAGGATAAGCAAAGAAAACAGGCTCTATATTCGCATTATTCACACGGACATGCTTCATTCTGTCCTCTTCTTTATCACGACGAGTCAACTCATGCTTCTTAATACGCCCCTCCATGTAATCTTCTACCCATGCCGCAAGCACCAACCCGTACTGGGTGCGACCATTCATAGTCTGAGCATATACATAGTAGTACTCCTCCGGATCTTGTACCAACCAACCCTTCTGACGGAACATGTCAAAATGCTCACGAGCCGATGCATACACACACTCATCGTGCTCATCGGTACCTGTCGGGAAATTGATCTCCGGCTTGATAATATGATACAAAGATTTCTCATTGCCTTCCGCCTCACGACGAGCCTCATCAGAACTCAATACATCATACGGACGACTACTGACCTGCTTAGCCAAGTCACGGGGTGGACGAATGCCACGAAAAGGTTTTACTTTCATAACTATTTTTTGGTATTAGATGAAGACTCAGAAACAACCTTACCCATACTACACGAACCATTGAATACAGCATTAGGCTCAACCATCAAAGTCTGAGTTGTAATCTCTCCTTTCAGGTTGCTGGTAGCACGCAATGCCAACGTGTACTTGACATCTATCTTGCCCTCCAACGAACCCATAATATCCGCACTCTGACAAACAACAGTGCCCTTTATCACCCCCTGCTCACCTATAACAAGCTTGCCGGAGCACTTAACATCACCGTCTATCGTGCCATCAACACGAATATCACTGTCTGTCACAATAGTTCCAATTATCTTACTTCCCGAAGTGAGAGCATTATACAGCGTACCTGTACCTTGTTGTGTCGTTGCCATATTCTTATTCTTACACGCTTGGTTACACATATTGCGCACCACCCATACCGACACACTCATACACAACTCATGTATCCGCTATGGACAACACGCCGAAAATAGACCGCAAAGATACCACAAAAATATCATATACACAAACTCTAACACGTTTTTACTAAATAAATAACACCATATTGGCACATTCCAGAAAAAAACAGTAACTTTGCAATGTTTTAACTCATCAACTTCTATGAAGGAAATACTTATCGCCATAGGATTTGTTGCACTTGCTGTAGCACTGCTTTGCATACGTGTTATACTAAAAAAGAACGGACGTTTTAGCAGCCAACATATCTCACAAAACAAACGCATGAGAGAAAAAGGTATTGGATGCGCCACATCACAAGACAGAGAGGCTCAACAAGAAAAAAAACACCATATTGACGTCAATAAACTGTAACACATGCAACAACGACTCGTACCGCTCCTGCTCCTAACCATTCTGAGCCTTTGCTTGGATGCATGTAGCGTGACCGCACGTATCAAAAAAGCCGATAAAAAATACGCTATAGGAGAATACTACGAAGCAGGAGAGATGTATCGAAACATCTATAACAAAGTACCCAAGAAACAAAAAACACTACGAGCGCAAGTGGCGTTCAAACAAGCAGAATGCCAACGAATACTCAATAACTCACGAGCAGCATCTGCCTACAAAAACGCTATTAAAAACAACTACCCGGACTCTGTCGTATTCCTGCATTATGCACAAGTATTACAATACCAAGGACGCTACAAAGAAGCAACACAACAATACACCATCTACCTGCAAACATACCCGGATGACTATGTCGCATTAGCAGGATTATACGCGTGCAGACAAATAGAGAACTGGAAAAAACAACCGTACAGATACAAGATTGCACCAGCCAAAGAATTCAACCAAAAACGAACATCTAACTTTGCACCCGCATTCACCAACAGCGATGCGGACGCACTCATTTTTACATCAAATAGAACAGAACAAAAATCCAACAAGAAAAAAGTCCGTACATCACCCGTCACAGGAATGGCTACATACAACCTCTATTCCGCACGGAAAAACGCAGCTGGACAATGGGAAGATATTGAACTGTGTGAAGGACTCTATGAAGAACAAGACAACGAGAATGACCCGGAAAAAGAAGGTTCCACACAACGCAAAACAAGTTCTGTGGAACTGGGAGTCTGCTCCTTCTCACCAGACGGACGGACAATGTACTTCACCTACTCATGCCCTGTCAACGGACAAGACCTCGGTGCTAAAATATACACCTCTACACGCGCCAGCGGAGAATGGGGAGAAGCACAAGAACTCAAACTGTTCAACGATAGTAGTATCACTGTCGGACACCCTGCACTCAATGCCACGGGAGATACATTGTACTTCGTTAGTGATGCTCCGGGAGGATACGGAGGAAAAGATATATATATGGCTGTGTATAACGGCAGCGAATGGACAGACATACAAAACCTTGGCGCACAAATCAATACCACAGATGACGAGTTATTCCCGTATATGAGAGCCGATGGCAGACTATACTTCGCATCAAAAGGACACCCGGGATACGGAGGATTAGACCTGTTCTACGCACAACGAAAAGATACTATATGGGAAGTATATAATATGGGAACACCATTCAATACACAATATGACGATTTCGGAATCACATTCGCAGGAGATTCCGAAAACGGATTCTTCTCATCCAATAGAGGACAGAAAAAAGGATACGACCAAATATACTCATTCTACTTACCGGAAATGGAGTTTATCGTCGAAGGAATAGTCACTGACAACCTGGGCGAACACCTATCCGAAGCAACACTGCGACTAATCGGAGACGACGGGACAAATGTAAAAACACAAATAAGACGAGACGGAACATATAAATTGCGACTACAGAAAGATACACGATATATCATGCTCGCTACTGCACGAGGATACCTCAATGCGCGCGAAGGATTTAATACAATCGGATTAACAGATAGCAGAACGTATGAACAAAACTTCACCCTCGCACCTGTCACCAAACCCGTAACTATGGACAATATCTTCTACGAGTTTGGGAAATGGGACCTCACACCTCAATCAGAACAAGGACTACAAGAACTTGTCAAACTACTAACAGATAACCCTAATATCACTATCGAACTCTCAGCACATACCGACATGAAAGGTGACTCCGTATTCAATGTCAACCTGTCAGAAAAAAGAGCACAGGCCGTCTGCGACTATCTCATCAAACATGGAATAGAACGCGAACGACTGACACCGGTCGGATATGGCAAACAAAAACCGGTCGTGGCAGATAAAGCACTGCATCAAAAATACCCCTTTATCCCTAAAGAACAAGTACTAAACGAGACATTTATACTTGCACTAACCGAAGAACAACAAGAAATCTGTAACCAAATAAACCGACGAACAGAATTCAAAGTACTGAAAACAACCTATAAACTCTACTGATATGAAACAATACATAGACTTATGCCAACGAGTACTCAATGAAGGCACAGAGAAACATGACCGAACAGGGACAGGAACCATATCTGTATTCGGACACCAGATGCGTTTCAATCTGGAAGAGGGATTTCCATTACTCACCACAAAAAAACTGCATCTCAAATCCATCATATACGAACTGCTCTGGTTCCTAAAAGGAGATACTAACATACACTACCTGCAAGAACATGGGGTACGTATATGGAACGAATGGGCGGATACAAGCGGCGAATTAGGACCTGTCTATGGACACCAATGGAGATCATGGCCTGATTATCAGGGAAATACCATAGACCAAATGGCACAAGTACTCGAACAGATACAAAACAACCCTGACTCTCGAAGACTAATAGTCAGCGCATGGAATGTGGCAGAAGTCAACCAAATGGCACTACCACCATGCCATACCCTGTTCCAATTCTACGTCGCTAATGGGAAACTGTCACTACAACTCTACCAACGATCGGCAGACATTTTCCTCGGGGTACCATTCAACATAGCATCCTATGCCCTGCTACTACAGATAATGGCACAGGTAACCGGACTCAAAGCAGGAGACTTTATACATACACTCGGAGACGCACATATATACCTCAACCATATCGAACAAATCAAACTGCAACTCACACGAGAACCACGACAACTGCCTACCATGCACATCAACCCGAATAAACGCGATTTATTCCACTTCGAGTACGAAGATTTCGAACTGACAGACTATAATCCATACCCGCATATAGCAGGAGAAGTGTCTATATAATCACACCAACACCATAACCCGTTTCACATGATCAATCTCATAGTAGCCATCGCGGAAAACAATGCAATAGGTAAAGCAGGTGACCTGCTATGCCACCTGCCTGACGACCTGAAACATTTCAAACAAATAACAACAGGTTGTACCGTCATCATGGGAGAAAGAACTTTCTTCTCATTACCACGACACCCATTACCCAACAGACGAAATATTGTCCTGTCAGATAACAACAATTTCTCATTCGAGAATACGGAAGTGGCACACTCCATCGAAGAAGTAGAAGCACTCATACAACCAAACGAACAGGCATTTATCATCGGAGGAGGCATGGTGTACCGACAATTCATCACACGAGTTGACAAACTCTATATAACACATATACACCATACATGGGATGACGCAGATACATTTTTCCCTGTCATAGACCCTGACGTATGGAAATGTATTAGCAAAGAAAATTATCCGGCCGACGAACAGAATCCATACCCATATACTTTCGCCGAATATATCAAACGGTAATACAAATAATATAAAAATAATAACAGCATAACTTCAGCGGCAACACAGCAGAAGATAAGCCGATCTTAAGCAGAACTTGAGCCGAACGAAAGACTATAAAAAAAGATAATAATCATCACGAATATATAAAACATATAACATGAAAAAAATCATCATAATGGCAACTATCGCCCTACTCGCTACTTCTTGTCAAAAACAAGAAAAAGACAACAACACACAACAACCTGTCACTAAACCCGACATAACAATCACCGGAGGCAAACTGACACCGGAGGCACTGTGGGCAATGGGACGCATAGGAGATGTCGTACCGGATGTCGAAATAGGTAATATCGCCTACACCGTCAGTTACTACAGCGTACCTGAAAACCGATCTACCACATGGATACGCTTGGCACAAGAAAAAGATAATCACTTGCAGACCTACAACGAGTTCGTCGGTAACAGCCCGGTATGGTACGGAAACGCACAGGTGGCTTACCTCAACGGCGGTAAACTATATCTCACCGCCGGACTATCCAACGAAAAAGAACTATGCCTCGAAGGATTCGAACATGAGATAGAAGGATTTCTACTCTCACCATCACGCACTAAAATTATTCTGATAGCACAAGTCAAAACAGTACCATCTACCAAAGATAAATACTCCGACCTGCCTCTTGCTACCGGCAAAGTGATAGATGACCTAATGTACAAACACTGGGACGAATGGACAGAAACCGCTCCGCATCCCTTCGTGGGAACACTCGAAAACAACGGCAAACAACTCATCGTGTCTGAACTCACAGATCTGCTGGAAGGAACTCCGTATGAGAGCCCCATGAAACCTTTCGGGGGAGTGGAACAACTGGCATGGAGTCCCGATGAGAAACATATAGCCTATACGTGCCGTAAGAAAACAGGCATAGACTACGCCATATCGACTAACTCCGATATCTATCAATACAACATCGAGACAGGAGAGACAGAGAATATCTCTGCACCTAACCCTGGCTACGACACAAACCCTGCCTACTCACCAAACGGACAATACATCGCATGGCTGAGCATGGCACGCGATGGATATGAGAGCGACGAGAACCGACTCTTACTACGCAATCGCAACACGGGGAAGATAACCTTCGTCACAAAAAGTCTTGACACGAACATAGACTCCTACTACTGGCGCGATGATAGCACCATCGTCTTCAATGCCGTATGGCATGGAACAGAGCGGATATACAAAACTGACCTGCAAGGTAACATCGTATGCATAGCAGACGGACAATACGACTACGTCCCATGCGGAAACATAAGCGAACAGTATTATTGCAAACGACACTCCATGCAGATGGCTGACGAAATATTCCGCTTCGCGGAAAATGAACAACCCATACAACTCACGACCGAGAATCAGAATATCTATTCACAAATAGAAATGGGTACAGTCGTCCCACGCTGGCAGAAAACGACAGATGGAAAACAAATGCTTACATGGATAATCTACCCTCCACACTTCGATCCAAACAAAAAATACCCGACACTGCTCTACTGCGAAGGCGGACCACAAAGCCCCGTGAGCCAGTTCTGGAGTTATCGATGGAACTTCATGATGATGGCGGCTAACGACTATATCATCGTGGCTCCTAACAGACGGGGACTACCAGGGTTTGGGATGGAATGGAACGAACAAATCAGTGGAGACTACGGAGGACAGTGCATGAAAGACTATCTTGCCGCTATTGACGAGTTCGTCAAAAACGAACCGTATGCCGACAAAGAACATTTAGGATGCGTAGGAGCATCTTTCGGCGGATATAGCGTATATTGGCTCGCAGGACACCACAATCACCGCTTCAAAGCCTTTATCGCACACGATGGTATATTCAATATGGAAATGCAATACCTCGAGACAGAAGAGAAATGGTTCGCTAACTGGGATATGGGAGGTGCTTATTGGGATAAATCAAATACCACCGCACAACGTACCTTCAACAACTCACCACATAAATTCGTGGATAAATGGGACACACCTATCCTGTGTATCCACGGAGAAAAAGACTATCGTATCCTTGCTAACCAGGGAATGGCAGCATTCGACGCCGCTAAAATGCGCGGCATACCTGCCGAACTACTCATCTTCCCCGATGAAAACCACTGGGTACTACAACCACAGAATGGTATTCTTTGGCAACGTACCTTCTTTACATGGCTTGACAAATGGCTCAAAAAATAACAAGTATTATGCTACATAACAAAACAGCACTTATCACAGGAGCGTCACGAGGTATAGGACACGCTATAGCCGTCATGTTCGCACAACAAGGATGCAATATAGCATTCACGGATATCAAACACGACGATGCGGCAGAACAACTACTCAACCAATTGAAACAAATAGGTGTACAATGCGCTTTTTATACAGGAGACGCCGCTGACTTTGATATAGCCCATCAGATAGTTAACCAAGTGGTAACTGACTTTGGGAAACTGGATATACTCGTCTGCAACGCAGGAATAACACGTGATACACTACTCCTGCGAATGACCGAACAGCAATGGGATACAGTCATTGACACCAATCTCAAATCAGTGTTCAACTATTGCCATGCTACCGCAATGCAAATGATAAAACAACGTAGCGGTTCTATCATCGCTATGTCGTCTATTGTAGGCATCGCAGGGAACGCAGGACAAATAAACTACGCGGCTTCCAAGGCAGGCATCATCGGACTAACCAAATCGCTAAGCAAAGAACTGGGAACTAAAAATATACGGGTAAATGCCATAGCACCGGGATATATCATCACAGACATGACACAGACACTCCCAGAAGAAACACGAAACGAAATAATTAAAACAATACCTATGCGACGGGGAGGAACAGCACAAGAAGTGGCATCTGTAGCACTGTTCCTTGCTAGCGACCTGTCATCGTATGTGTCCGGACAAGTTATTCCGGTTACCGGGGCAATGGGATAATAACCACTACCGACATAGTTAGTATGAACACATTACGTTTCTGGCTAAAAAATAGCCGATATATATCACTACCTCAATCTGCTCTTCCTTGCCTGACAGCCATCATACTATGTATTGGACAACCGGGATTTGTCTGGTGGCTGACATTACCTATACTCTTGGGAGTGTGTACGGCACACCTCGGTATGAACCTCGCAGATGATTATTTTGACTATAGGCATGACTCACGTGTGCGATCAGAATTGAGTAGTACCAGTATTCGTGCACGCATAGACAAATGTTGTTATATCAGAAGTGGAGAAACAACGCTACACACCTTAGGCCGGGCTGTCATATACTTTTTATGTTTTGCAGCCTCTATGGGACTTATCACATTTGTAGCACAAGGATTAGTACATGGATGGCAGGCTACCATAGGAATAATCTTATATGCCATACTCGGATTACTCATAGGTATTAGTTACTCAGGCAAACCACTCGAGTTGGGATATCATGGACTCGGTGAACTTGTTATAGGAGTTATGTTTGGACCATTGAATATGCTGGGAACACAAGCAGCAATAACAGGTAATATATTCTCTTGGCAAATGCTATGTATGGGTATTGCTGTAGGATGCTTGGTCATCAATATAGTATATGTACATTCTGTTATGGAAGTAAACGCCGATACAGAACTTGAAAAGATGACTTTTGCACGACTGTTACACAAACCTGAACTTATGCTATTCTTTATAGCGTTCTTTGCACTGATGCCTTTTGTAATATTAAGTATAGGCATCATATTGAATTGGTGGAGTAAATGGTATCTGTTAACACTGCTTACCCTCCCTGTGTCTATCTATCTCATATACTCTACCCATCACTTTATCTACAACATACCATGTATCAATAACCCTCGTTGGTGGATGGGACCTATGGGAAATTGGAATAACTATGTGAAAGCAGGTATTGATTGGTTCCTTATACGCTGGTTACTCGCAAGAAATATATGTACTTTCTTCTGTTTGATACTGATAATAGTACATATAACACTTTTATTGATATAGTCACTACACTAAATCATAACAACACACGCGTATGAAATGGAAAGAAAGGCTTATTCTTGAATTAGAACGATTACGTCGGCATAACTTGCAACAGTTACATCCACTCCAACAACTGTTTTGGGAATCTACGTTACGCTGCAATGTACATTGTTTACATTGCGGCAGCGACTGCATATCTTCCATAACAACTCCGGATATGCCGGCAGAGGATTTTCTACGTGTCATAGATAATAGCATAACCCCTCATGTCAATCCACACAGTGTTATAATAATAATATCTGGAGGAGAACCATTGATGCGCAAAGATTTAGTATATATAGGCGCAGAACTCAAAAGACGCGGCTACCCTTGGGGAATGGTTACAAATGGATTAGCACTGACTACTGATAAATTTAAGCAACTAAGAGAGGCGGGACTAACATCCATGAGTATCAGTATGGATGGACTGAAAGAAGACCATATATGGTTACGACAGCACCCACAAGCATTCGAAGGAGCAAAACACGCTATAAGCCTGGCTGTATCCGATAAAGAATTAGTATGGGACGTAGTAACATGTGTTAACCAACGTAATATATCTCATCTTGATGATATACAAGACCAACTATGGTCATGGGGCGTACGTGACTGGAGACTTATAACTATCGACCCAATGGGACGCGCAGAACATAATCCTGAATTATTACTCTCAGGAGAACAATTAAATCAAGTACTACAGTTTATTGAATATAATAGACAACAAGGAAACCATGTTTCTTACTCCTGTGAAGGCTTTTTAGGTAACTACGAAGGAAAAGTACGAGACCACTTATTCCACTGCGCTGCCGGCATCAGCGTAGCCTCTATACTAATCGATGGAAGTATATCGGCTTGCACCAGTATACGAGGTAAATACTATCAGGGAAATATATATAAAGATGATTTTTGGGATATATGGGAAAACGGCTTCCAAAAATACCGTAACCGGAACTGGATGCGCCGGTTATCTCCATGTAAAGAATGTAATATGTTCCGCTATTGTGAAGGTAACGGAATGCATCTAAGACGAGAAGATGGGAGTCTTATGTTATGCCACTACAATGAACTATACAAACAACAATAACACACCAAATATAATAATAGAATCAATTTATAGATCCTTTATTATTTTAGTGTGCTGATAATGTTGATAACCACTGTATCGCTATGTACAATAAATAATTATATGAATACTTACTATTGATAATTATTCGAATTATAGTGATAAGATGGAGTTATCAAAATCAATCGACATACTGTCCCGCCACTTGTTGATAACTATACTTACAACCATTTCTTTATTCTAAAAATCAGCAAGATAACCAGTGTAAAGACTATCATTAACAGTATGGCAAACGGATAACCTAACTTCCATGACAACTCAGGCATATTGGTAAAGTTCATTCCGTACATACTGGCTACTAATGTAGGAGGTAAAAATATAACGTTTACAACAGTAAATATCTTTATTATCTTGTTCTGCTCTATATTTACAAGACCTAAGAAAGTATCC